>SXXZ01000214.1 GCA_005789375.1 Verrucomicrobiales bacterium
GGATCCTCGGTGAGCTTCCAGATTCGCGAATACCGAGTGCTCTCGACCGGTGCCAACAGCCTGTCTCCCGAGGTCGCCACCGTGCATTGGGCCGCCAACTTCGCCGAGGGGATCTGATGCGGGGATAGACTCCGATTCTCAGGCCTGCCCAGCACGACAAGGTCGAGGATTGAGTCTCGCTAGGAAACCGTGTTGGCTCAGCGCTATGAAGGTCGGTTATTACTACACGAAGGCCAACTCCATCGTCCGCGTCGGACTGACCGTCGACGACCTCGAGCTCATCGATCTGACCAGCGTCGGCATCCATAACCTCAGCTATGCTCTCGAGGGTTTAGAACCTTTCGAGAGCCTGAGGCGTGAGGCGTCACGGAGCTTCATTCGGCTCCCGGTCTCGGATGCCATTCTCGCCGCGCCAGTCAACAATCAGGAGATCTGGGCAGCTGGCGTGACCTATCTTCGCAGCAAGACTGCCCGCATGGAGGAATCGGATTTCAGCGCGACGGCCTATGATCGGGTCTACGAGGCCGCTCGGCCGGAGATCTTCTTCAAGGCGCTCGGCTCCAAGGTGGTGGGACCGGGGGGCGCGGTCGGGATCCGTTCCGACGCCTGCTGGAGCGTGCCCGAGCCGGAACTGGTACTCGTCTTCAATCGGTATGGTCAGCGGGTGGGCTTCACCATCGGCAACGACATGAGCTCCCGCGACATCGAGGGGGAGAACCTGCTCTACCTGCCCCAGGCCAAGACCTACCGCGCGTCGTGCGCGCTGGGACCCTGGATCCGCCTCGGAGTCGACGAGGCCGAGGCACGTTCCTGGGGCATCCGGATGGAGATCCATCGGGCCGATACCGTGGTGTTCCAGGGGTCGACCCAGGTTTCCCAAATCAAGCGCTCGTTCGATGAATTGGCCCGCTGGCTGCATCGCTGTGAAAGTTTCCCCAACGGCAGCATGCTGCTGACGGGCACCGGCATCGTTCCGCCCAACGAATTCACCCTGGCCGAAGACGACCGGGTGATCATCGAGATCGACGGCATCGGACGATTGGAGAATTCGGTCGCCGTGGTTTGAGGCTAGGGCGCTGCCCCGGGCAACACGCCCCGCCCGGCTAAACCAGCTCGAGGCACCGACGGAGTTCGTCGTCGGTATTGTAAAAATGCGGCGACAGGCGGACCACGGCCTGACCGCCGGGCAAGATCCGGTGAGAAGCGGTGACGCCTTCGGCCTTCAGTTTCTGGTACACCGCTCGCATATCGGTGCCCTCTCGATGGAAACTGGTAATGCCACCGGCATTGTCCGCATGAGCATCGCCGTGGAGCACTGTGTACCCCTTGGCGACTAACTCAGGCACCAACCACAGACGCTTCCGGGCCAATTCAGCGGCGATGGATTCCACGCCTACTTCTTGCACCAGTTCCAGGGCGGCCTTCAATCCATGAAGCCCGAGAAAATTGTGCGTCCCGGCCTCGTAGCGTCGGGCTCCCTCGTGAAAGACTAGATCGTCTTGCGTGAGATAATCTGGGCACTGCAAATTGTGCCAACCGTGAACCACCGGACGGATTTGCGGACGAGCCTCCTTGCGGATGTACAGGAGTCCCGCCGCGCACGGTCCCAACAACCACTTGTGGGCGTCCGCCGCCAGAATATCGACGTTGGCCACGGAGGTTGGAAAGGCACCCAGAGTCTGGATCGCATCCAGGCAGAAGAGCACCCCCTTGGATCGGAGCATTCGACCGATGGCATCGATATTGATGCGCCACCCCGTCAGGTAGTGCGCGCTGGCGATGGCGACCAACCGAGTATCTTCATCAATCTGTCCCTGAACATCCACCACTCGAACCTTGCCGAGTTCGCGAATATTCATCAAACGCACCTCAACCCCCCGGTCTGCCAACGCCATCCAAGGATAAACGTTGGAGGGATAGCAGTCGTGATAGATAAGAACATTCTGACCCCGTTTCATCTGAAGCCCCGCCGCTACCTGACTCAAGGCCAGTGAGGTGGGTCCCACCAACGAAACCTCGTCGTGGTCAGCTCCAATCAGACCCGCCGCCAATCGTCGAACCTGACCCACTAATCCAGGTTCAAGGGCCTCCTCCTGGTCATCGATGGAGCCGGCCTGGGCATAGGCCCCGATCGCCTCAACCACACGCCGCGGCAGCGGAGACACCCCGGCGTGCGCCAGGAACGTCTGACGCGCGGCCACGGGAAATTCGTGTCGTCGTAGGGCTTCGTCTTTGAGGATTTCAGATATCGTGAGGGGCATCAGTTCAGGGAGATTTGGTGCGGACGCGGATGTTGATGACTTCGACCGCAACGGAGAAGCACATCGCAAAGTAGATGTAGCCCTTGCTGATGTGCTGCTGGAAACCCTCAGCCAACAGCAGGGTGCCGATGAGGATCAGGAAGGCCAGTGCCAGCACCTTGATGGTGGGGTACTTCTCAACAAAGGCCCCGATCTGATTGACGAAGAGCAACATCACCAGCATGGCAAAAATTACGGCAGCGATCATGACGGGAATCTGGTTGGACATACCCACGGCGGTGATTACCGAATCGAGGGAGAACACGATGTCTAGCAACAGGATCTGAAGGATCACTGAGGCGAAGCTCGGAGCCTTCGGGGGCGAGGTGGATTCGGCATGACCTTCCACCTTCTCATGGATCTCCTTGGTGCTCTTCCAGATCAGGAATAGCCCACCGACGGCCAAAACGAGATCCTTGCCGGAATTCGGCAACGGCAGTCCGAGAATCGAAATGTCCCACAGCCGATTGCTGAGACTCATCACCCAACTCAAGCAACACAGAAGCAAAATCCGGGTAATTAGCGCCAAAGACAGACCCATTTTGCGGGCCCTGTCCCGTTGCTCAGGAGGCAGTTTGCCGGAGAGGATCGAGATGAAGATCAGGTTGTCGATTCCCAGTACGATCTCCAACAGCGACAGGGTCGCCAGACCGATCCACGCCTGCGGCGACTGAATCCATTCCATCCAATTCATCGCCAGGACTTTGCCTCAAACCCAGTCCGGGGGCGAGTAGCGAAACTCACCTCTCCTTTTTACTCAACCGAGACTCACTCGTCCGAACGCGGATCGGGCCGGAATGAGCACTGGGCATTGATTTGTTAGTGCTCACCACCCATGGCCGCACCGGTTTGAGACACATGCTCATGGGAAGTGTGGCTGAGAAGATCGTCCGTCACGCCTCCTGTCCGGTGTTGGTGGTACGGCCTGGGGAACGGGATTTCTTGGGCTAACTCAGTCCCGACGCGGTGAATGGAATTGTGATTCCTTCCCACTCAGACTTGGTCAAAATGAGCGGCGATATGTCCCTCTTCCCGTTCTTGGTGGGCGCTTCCCTGATCTTGGGCTTGCTCCGCGCCGATTCCGTCACCCTGCCCCTCTGGCCTGCTGGGGCGGTCCCCGGATCCCGGGGAACCAACGACGCCGATATCCCGACCCTCACCACCTACCCGGCCGCCCGAACCTCACAAGCTCAGCCCGCCATGGTTATCTTGCCTGGAGGGGGTTACGGAGGCTTAGCAGGCCACGAGGGCCGAGATTATGCACTGTTCCTGAACCGAGAGGGCGTGCATGGATTTGTCGTCAAATACCGGCTCGGCAGCCAGGGGTATCGTCACCCTTCGATGCTTCAGGATGCAGCCCGAGCCGTTCGTTGGGTCCGGGCCCATGCCGCGGAATGGGGGGTGGATCCCGACCGGATTGGGATTATGGGAAGCAGTGCCGGAGGGCACTTGGCATCCACGCTCCTCACTCACCATGACGGAGGCGATGCCCAGTCGTCCGACCTGGTGGAGCGCATGAGCAGCCGTCCAAATCTGGGCGTTCTGTGCTATGCAGTCATCTCCATGGGGCCCTTCAGCCACGCGGGCTCCCGTCGCAATCTCTTGGGAGAGAACCCTTCGGCTGAATTGATCGAAGATCTTTCGAACGAAAACCGAGTCACGGCCACAACTCCACCGGTTTTCATCTGGTCATTGCGGGATGACGCGGCGGTGCCCATCGAAAACTCGATGTCCTTCGCCACCGCCTGTCGGCAGCACAAGGTTCCCTTCGAATTGCACCTCTACGATGGAAAACCCCACGGAATCGGACTCGGTGCCAAGCCTCCCACCTTCGAGAACCCTCACGTGTGGACCGCGGACCTGCTGGCTTGGCTGAAAACCCAACGGTGGCGCTAAGCCAAAATGCTCCGGCCGGACCGGTCGTCCTTATCGAGACTTCTTCCGCAAGCAGCGCGACGGTGCGTCTGTCGTGGTGATCTATCGCATCCACGCGAGTTGCATCGACCCCACCCTCTAGGAACTGTGATACCTCCGTTCCGGAACCCACTGAAAGTTGCCGGTTTGAAACCCACGGTTTTGCCCGGTTCTTACGGATGTTTTCTTCCGAGATGAGCGCCAGCGTTTCTTCCTTCTTCCGATGGAGGCCCGATGCGTTCAATGCCCAACAGACCCGATCAGGATTCGCTTCGACAATCTACGAGCCGATGCCGGATCGATGATCCGTTGAGTTTTTGAGGACGGTGATTTTCAAACCGGCACACTTAATCGGTTTTCACACCGTCACTGACAGAACTGACGCAGAAGGTCGTGTGCGGCCCGACAAAGATGACGCTCGGGCGCTACCA
>SXXZ01000215.1 GCA_005789375.1 Verrucomicrobiales bacterium
CCCGCCGTCCCGGTGCATCTCGAGGTGCTGGATGAGCACGGCAAGCCCACCACCGCAGCTCTACTCATCACGGACACTCGGGGGCATGTGTTCCCGGCCCAGTCCAAGCGGTTGGCTCCTGACTTCTTCTTCCATCCGCAAGTTTATCGGAACGACGGCGAATCCATCGGTTTGCCGGCCGGCCGGTATTCGGTCGAATTCTCCCGCGGACCCGAATCGCTCATCCAGCGGCACGAACTAGAGGTGACTGCCGGCAAAACCAATCGCTGGCGCTTCCAGGTGCAGCGGTGGATTGATCCCTCCACCCGCGGTTGGATTTCAGGCGATCATCACATCCATGCGGCCGGCTGCGCGCACTATGAAAAGCCGACCGAGGGAGTACTCGCCGCAGACATGATGCGCCACGTGTTGGGTGAAGATCTCAAGGTTGGGGCTAATCTCACCTGGGGCCCGTGCTTCGACTACCAGAAGCAGTTCTTTACCGGATCGGACGACCCGGTCAGTCGCTGGCCCTACTTGCTGCGCTACGATGTCGAGGTTAGTGGGTTCGGATCCCACAACTCGGGTCATTTGTGTTTGTTGCGCCTGCGTCAGCAGCTGTACCCGGGCGGTGACTCTAAGAAGCATTGGCCGACGCTGGGGCTAAACACCCTCAAGTGGGCTAAGGCCCAGGGAGCCCTCACCGGCCCGGCGCACAGTGGTTGGGGGCTTGAGCTCGACTCGACGGAGTTACCCACTCAAAAAATCCCACCGTTCAGCGGTATCGGTGCCAATGAATACATTGTGGATGTGACCCACAATGTGCCGGGTCCGGATGGTAAACTCGTGCCCGCGGTAGACTTCATTAGCACCGTCGACACGCCCTATCCGTGGGAGTTGAACATTTGGTACCACACGCTCAATGCCGGCTACCGCACCCGCATCAGCGGCGAGACCGATTTCCCCTGCATCTACGGCGAGCGCGTCGGTTTGGGGCGCAGCTACGTGAAGCTTCCAGAACGCTGGTCGTATGAGGACTGGTGCGAGGGAATTCGAGCCGGCCGCAATTATGTCGGGGATGGGCGAAGTCACTTGATGGACTTCCGCGCCGATACCGTCGTCATGGGAGAGCAGGGGAGTTCTCTGCAATTGGCCGAGGGACGCTCCGTGGTGTTCCAGGTTCAGGCTGCGGCCCGGCTCAACGAGCAACCGCAAGTCGACATCCAGAGGCGCAAGTTTAGCGAGCAGCCGTACTGGCATATCGAGCGTGCTCGCATCGGCGCTAGCCGGAAGGTGCCGGTCGAATTAATCGAGAACGGCATCGCTGTTGCCCGCATGGAAATTGAGGCCGATGGAGCGCTGAAGCCCATCGAGATTTCTCATCCGGTGAAGCGCAGCGGCTGGTACGCCCTGCGAATCCTGCCGAGTTCGCACACCAACCCGATCTTCATCGAGGTCGGTGGTCAGCCGATCCGCGAGCGGCGCTCCATTCAGTGGTGTCTGGATTCGGTGGAACAGTGTTGGAAGCAGAAAGAACGCTTCTTTACTGGGGCCGAGCACCGTGAGGCCGTGGTGGCCTTTGATCATGCCCGCCAAGAGTACCGCAGCCGTCTGGAAGCCGCTCAACCCTAACCCGACTGGACGGGTGTGTTGTGCAGTGATGTGTGAGAAGCCGCTGACGATGCACGGCCGTGGGTCCCTGGGGAGGGACCCACATTGGAAACCCAGCCTTAGTCGGAGTCTCCAGTCGGTCTGATTTAGAAATCGGCCGACAAGGTCAGGCTGACCGTGATGCCGCGCTTGTAGCTGCGGAAGACGTACTGGTCGCCGTAGCGTTCTTCGCGGGAACCAAGGTCGTTGATGAGAGTTTGGCGGATGTCTGGATCCATCAAGTTGCGAGCGCCAAAGCGCATTTTCCAACGCCGTCCGAGACGCTGATTGATGAAGAAATCGAGCGTGTTAATGGGTTGCTCGTAAATGTTCGGGCTGCCTTGGCCGCCATCGACCGCCAGTCGTTGGCCGCTGCGGGTGAAGGACACCGAGAAGGTGGTTCGGCTCCGGGCGATCTCCCAGGCGAGGTCGGAGTTGAGGATGTACTCGGGTTGGTCGAACAACGGACGGTTGTAGAGGCCCACGCCGTTGCCCACCGGATAAAACACATCGACCTCGGAATTAATGAAGGCCGCGTTACCGCCGAGAGTGATGCCGGCCAAAAGAGGGTCGAGGCTGGCCATGTTCTTGCGCGCTTCAAACTCGAAACCCGACACGACGGCGCTGGCATTGTTGGTGAAACTCACGATGCCCGCGGCATTGTCTGCGATGTAAGGCTCAACCGGGTTGAGGATGTTTTTTCGGAAGAAGGCCGCCGAGAGGAGTTCACCGGGGCGGGGAAACCACTCGATCCGCGCGTCGTAGTTCTCAATTTCCGAACGCTTGAGGTCGGCGTTACCGCGGTAGGCCAAGCCGTCGAAGGTATCGAAGTATTCGAAGGGGGCGAACTCGCGATACGTGGGACGAGCGATGGTCTGCGACCAGTTCAGCCGCAAATTGAAGTTGGAGGTGATCGGGAACACACCGCCGATGGAGGGCAGTATATCGGTCGTGGCGATGCGGCCGCTGGAGGAAGATCCCAGAATTCGGCTTCGAGGAAGCACCTCAGCCTGGAGGTCGGTTTGTTCGAAGCGAGCACCGCCCACGAGGCGGAACTTCGGTAGCACGAATAAATCGGCCATGGCGTACACGGCCGGAATCGACTGGGTTCCGTCGTAGCCGTAGCCGTCGAAGGGCAATCCGGAGCGCAGGAAGGTGGCGTTCGGAAAATAATAGGCGGTCCGGGCATTGGACCCCGATCCCGTGTAGTTGGTGGTGAATTGCTGGCCCTGGAAGTTCAGCACCGAGTTGGCATAACCGGCCACATCGGACTGATTGGCACCGGTGGTCTGGCTGATCTCGTACTCGAAGCGTTGTTCGCGCAGTCGGCGTTCGGACTCGAAGACGTTGCCGCCGAGTTTGATGGAACTCTCCAGCCCATTGCCGGGGGTGAAAGGGATGGTGAGGTCGCTGCGGAAGTTCCAGCTCTTGTCCTGCGAGTTGCGGAAGAAGCGCGAAGGCTGGTTGATGTTCGGTAACTCGGCCGACTGAGCGATCACGTTGGTGAGCCCGTTGCCGGCCGGGGACAGGATCATTGGGAAGATGCGTTCGTCGGGGGAGTTCTCGCCGGTGCCCGAACTAGAGAAGCTCCAGTCCAGTTGGGTGGATCCCACTTCGCGAAATTCATGGCGACCCTTGAACTGGAAGTTGCGCAAGTAGCGCTCGCGGTAGGTCAACTGATCGATGCGGGTCCGCTCTTCGGATCCCGGTTCGAACTGGTTGATGGTTTGCCCATTCTCTTCGGTGATATATTGCTGGGCGCTTTGGTTGTTGAGGAAGCTGAAGGACACTTCATGTCCGGGCATCAACTCCATCGCCATGCTGGCCACGGCACCCCAACCGACGTTTACGATCGATTGATTGCGTTGGAACTCGGAGGTGCGAATGAGCGGCCCCCCGTCCACCGGATCGGTGCCGTAAGCGTAGCGACCGCGGAAAGCGTTCTCGTAGAACTGGAACTGACGATCTTGATTGAAGGTTCCAAACCAGCCAAAGCGTCGGCCGAAGAGCCAAGTGGTGTCGCCGCTCGAGACCGCGAAATTCGAGTTCGGCCCCGGTTGGCCCATCGACGGAGCGAAGGTGGTGTTGTTGAAAGAACGCAAGGCCGCGTCGTACTTCTGGGCCAAGGCCTGCCGATTGGCCCCCTCTGCCTGCTGGGTGTTGTTGCGCCAAGGACGTTGAGCCTCGGTGATGATCGACGGATCGATGAGTGCCTTCGCGGGCAGAGCTCTGGAACCATCATCGAGCGCCCAGAAGTCAGTGCCGCCGCCTGGAATCTTCAAGAAACCCTCGTTCATCGTGGCCGAGCTGTTGAGCCCGGTTCCGGCCGAAACCGTGGTGAAGCCCTGAGCTGGGAAAGACTTGGTGACGATGTTCACTGCGCCGCCGGCAAATCCGCCCTGAAGATCGGGAGTGAAGGTCTTGCTGACCACCACCCGGTCGATCATGGCTGCGGGGATCATGTCGAGTTGCGGGGCCCGGCGTCGGGGGTCGGCACTCGGAAGCTCTGCACCATTGAGGGTGGCGATGTTGTACCGGTCGTTCAGACCGCGGATGACGATCTGGCGGTTGTCTGTCGCCACCACGCCCGTAATTTTCGTGGTGATTTGTGAGGCGTCGCCGCCACCGGTCCGTGCGATTTGCTCGGCGCTAATGGCTTCTTGTGACGTGGCTGCGTTCTTTCGCTCTTCCAGCACGGCCGCCACGGTACTGGGTTTGGTGGTCGCCTCATCAAAGGCCGACTTGGCCGCGGTGGCCGAAGCGGTGGACTTGGAGGCGCCCAGAGTGCCGGCACCTGTACCGGGTTTGCCCTGGATAGGGCGGACCGGTGCGGCGTCGGGTTTGCGGGCCTCGGCCTTGAAAAAATTGCCCGCGCCGCCGCCTTGGACGGGCGGCGCATCGGAACGGGCTGCTGTCGCGGTCGGCGGTGCGGCCGTGGCCGGAGCGGTGGCCGTCGGTGGGGCTGCTGTCTCCTCGACGATGTCGCTCGCTTTGGGCTTGGGGATCTCCGGTGAGGGTTCCGGAGGCTTGGGCTTCGGTTTGGGTTTCTCCGGCGGACGGATGCCGGTGATTTGATAAATCGCCTCCGGCACGAATCCGGCCCGGTGGGCCAAATAGCCCAGACCACCCAGGGCTAGGGCGTGGACGAGCATCGAGATGATCAGACTCGAGCGGTCCGTCTTCTTTTTGGCGTTGCTGGCCATGACGGTTCTTTATTTCGCTGCGCCCGCGGTGTCCGTCGCGAGGCCGATCTTGGTCACATTGGCCCGTGTGAGGATGTCGAGAACTTGAACCACCTTCTGGTAGTTCACGTTCTCGTCGCCACGCACCACGACGCTCAGGTCTGGGTTGCTCTTGCGGAAGCGGATGATCTCGTCCTCAAGCTTCTTGAGGGTGATGGGCTCGGCGTTGAAGTAAATGTTCCCCGCGGCATCGACCGTGACAGTGTTAATGTCCTGTTTTGCTTGGTTCTGCGGCGGTTGCTGTGCGGCCGAAGGCAGGTTGATGTCGATGTCGTTGGTCGAGGGAGCTGTGGTGATGATGAAAATCACCAAGAGCACGAAGGCCAAATCCAGCAACGGGGTGATGTTGAGTTCACCCATCGCATGGTGATGCGATGCGGAATATTTCTTGCGTCCACGACGCCCGGCGGCAGCGCTCATGGGCGATGGGTCGGGTTTTGAGCCGGCTGACCGATGGTGATGTTCCGCAGCGCATCGGCGATTTCATCCGCCAGAGCACGGTTGTCTACGTACTGGTGCTCTAGGTCGGTCATCACCTCGGAGTTGAAATTGTCTAGCTCCTGGGTGATGCCGCGGATGGCGGTGATCATCAGGTTGTAGGCGAACATCGCAGGGATAGCCACGAAGAGACCAACGACCGTGGCAATGAGTGCACCGGCCACACCCGGGGCCATCGCAGTGAGGCTGGCGCTGGCCGCCATCGCGATACCGGAGAAGGTTTCCATCACGCCCCAGACCGTGCCTAGAAGACCGATAAAGGGGCCGCCTGAAACGGCCGTGGTCAGGATGATCATGCCCTTTTCTAGCGACAACGCCTCGGCGCTGACCGACCGCTCTAAGGCCACTTGAACCGACTGGAAGGACTCGACACTAATGCGCTTCTTGCCTTTCACGCTCACCGGGTTGTTCTCCAAGTGGTATTCCACTTCACCGCAGCCTGAGGCGTAGACCTCGAAGGCCGGGGCTCCGGCAAACTCTCGCTTGTCGCGGAAGAGAGCCATCGGATCCTTGGACTCTCGATAGGCGGCCAGGAACTTCTTGCTCATGGCGCGGGCCTTCAGGATTTGACGGCCTTTGGTGATGATCACCGACCAGGAGACCATCGATACCAGGATCAGGGCCGAGATGGTCATCTTACCCTCGATCGTGGCCTTCTCGAA
>SXXZ01000216.1 GCA_005789375.1 Verrucomicrobiales bacterium
CTTTGAGCGGAAAACTGGCAAGCTACGCTGGAAGGTGGCTCGCAATTTTGTCGTGCCCGCCGAAAACAACAACGGATACGCCACGCCCTTGCGCATTGATCATGCAGGCAAACCGGCCGTGGTCATTTGGGGAGCGGATCATTTGACGGCCCATGCGCTCGACGATGGACGGGTTCTGTGGACGGCCGGAGGCTTCAACCCCGCAGGGACCGGATACTGGCCAGCGATCGCCTCGCCGGTCCTGAATGGAGACACCCTTTTGGTACCTGTAGGGCGTGATGATCGTCCGGGTCAGGCGAATTTTTACGGCATTCGTCTGGGGGGTTCCGGCGATGTGAGCCAGACACACCGTGTTTGGGAGCGGCATGATCTCGGGGTCTTTGTCGCCGCTCCGGCCGTGGCTGAGGGACGAGCTTATTTGCTGCGTCACCGCGGAGAAGTCGTCTGCATGGATCCAAGCACAGGAAAGACGCTGTGGACGGGAACATTGCCCAAGGCGACGGCCCCCTACTACGCATCCCCGGTCGTGGCCAACGGGGTCCTCTATGCGGCCCGAGAGGATGGGGTGGTCTTTGCCGCGCAGGTCGGCGGCGCCTTTAAGCTTCTTTCAGAAAACCCCATGGGTGAGCGCATTATAGCCAGCCCTGTGCCCGCGATGGATCGGCTTATCCTCCGTGGAGACACCCATCTCTTTTGCATCGCCAGCCAACCTCAGTGATCTCCTCCCCATGAACACGACGCCCGTTTCAAAATCTCTTCTAACCGATCGACCTGCCGGACTCAGCCACAAGGCGTTCACCTTGATTGAGTTGCTGGTGGTCATCGCCATTATTGCGATTTTGGCCGGGATGCTTTTACCGGCGCTCAGTCGTGCCAAGCAGCGGGGGGCCTCGGTGGTGTGTCTCAACAACCTCAAGCAAATGGGCTTGGGGTTCTTTATGTACCTCAACGACACCGGTAAGACCTTCCCGGTGGCCTACACGCCTGCCAAATTTTGGATGGCCGTTCTGAGGACCAACAACGTGCCTTCCGACAAAATTCGTATTTGTCCCACAGCACCGATTCCTGCCAACCGCAATTTGACGGGCGAGGCCATGGGGACGGCCACGGCCGCTTGGTACGGCCCGGTCAAATCCCCGGTGCAATGGAACACCGGTTTCGAGAGCAGCTACGGCATGAATGGTTGGCAGTATTCCCCGGAAGGCGAGGGAGCCAGCGATCCTACCAAGGCGTTTGCCAAGGAGAGTAGTTACGAAGTTCCGGTCACCACCCCGATTTTTGGGGATAGTAATTGGGCGGATTCCTGGCCATTGGCTACCGACCGTCCGGCTCGGAATCTGGCGGCGGGTGGCAACGAGGCGATGATGCAGCGTTTCTGTATCTCACGTCATGGTTCATCCTTTCGCGGCACGGTTACCGTGTCGCCCGGTTCCAAGATTCCGGGTGCTGTGAACTTCGCTCTGGTCGACGGCCACGTTGAAGCCATTCAGCTCGATCGTCTCTGGACCCTGACTTGGCACCGAGGCTATAAGGTTCCCGCCCAACATCCTTGAGGCGAGGGCGGGTTCTCTGCGGATCTCTTCGGACTGGGTAGTGCCTTCTACGGTGTGCGCCAGACGCCGTCGTTACCCTGAATTCGCACTGAGGTGAGGGATCTGTAGGGCGCCCGGTAAATGTCGATGCGCTGGCCGCCGGTCCGGGCTTGGATGGCGAGCAATACTCCTAGAATCGCAACGATTGAGCTGAAACTAGCCGCAAGACTCTCATCCCGACGGGTTTTTGATTCACAAAAACTCGAGAGGATGAGTATCCGAAGTGCAGGGTGGTTTTATTTCCGCTGAAAACTCTGAACTGGATACATCCATCGCGGAGGCAAGAGGGAGCCTCAACGCTGACGAGGAATGACCCGGTAAAACCGCCGCGTGGAAGCTCCCGCATCGGTGTCGACTTGGAGTTGCGATTCGCCATTGCCGAGCATCGTTCCGATGCGTCGCCATTGGACCATGTCTTCAGAGACTTCCAGATCCATTGCACTGCCGTTGGCGGCGCCGAGGAGCACCACGCGGACATCTCCCTGGGCCGACGCGGGAATGGCAGTGAGTCGAGGGGTGGAAGCCGCCGGCCCTTCGGCGTTGGATTTCGAACCGAGGGTCAGCATCTTCAGATCAAACCCATCAAAAGAACCCAAACCAGAGAACTCCAAGGGGTTGGCACCCGAGACGCTTGCCTTCAATCCCCGAATGGAGTCATCCAAGAACGGACCCCATCGAAGGATTCCGCTCCTCGGATCAAACTGTCCGTCATCTGAAATGGCTGTGACCACGGCAGTGCGCCCGACAAAAATCTCGACTGCCTGGCAACGGGTGTTGGCTGCTGGCCCCAAGTGGATCTTGAGAACCATGGAATCGGCCGAGTCGGCCGTCCATTCACCGAGGAGGTAGGAGGTCGGTGAGCGATCCGGGGTTCCGTTGGTGCCCAAACTGCCGACCAACCCGGACAGAGGCGGGAGCGGACCTGCATTGCCAGAATTTCCGGCGGAGCCTTCGAGTGGGACCCACCCCAGGGGGAACGAGCCGACGGAGGCGTCGTGCCGATAGGCACCACCGGATCGCCAGAGGAATCCAGCTCTGGAGAGGTGTCCGACAGGAACAGAAGCCGCCTGCGGTGGCAGTGGGACTCCGTAGCGCCAATACTTGGCGTAGATCAGCCATTCCATGTCGGAAAGGACCCCGTCGGCCGGTGCGTTGTCGGCTGGGATCACACTGCGTTCGATGGGATCGGTCGCTGGCAAACCCAGGATAAAAACCTCTGCCGAAACCACCCGGTTCCCCGATGCGTCCACAGCGGTGGCCTCGAGTCGGATTGGGCCTTCTGAGTCGATCTTCCAGACCAGGTTGTGTTCGATGGGTGTCCCCGGATCTGGGGCCCTAAAAAATTGGATTTGGGACTCACCGATGGGTTTGCCATTGGCCCAGAACGAGACCGTCGGAAGGGAACCTTTGGGATCCATTGCCATGAGTTTCAGCGCGCACTCGCTGCCAATCCGCAGTCGCTCGCCAGTCGAGGGAGCGACCCATTTCAGGAGGGCTTTGTTGGTTTCGGTGGAATCGAAAATGGTGACCTGGGCCCAAGCACTGGACGAATCGAGCCGGTAAGACGGATCCTCGATGAGTTTGATGACCACGGTTTCCTCCGGCTCTTTGAGGTCGTCTTCGAGAGCGCCAATGAGGAGTTCGGCTTGGGTTTCTCCGGCTCCCAAGGTGAGGTCTCCGTCGAGCAGTGAAAAATCCTCACCAGTGCGCGCACTGCCCCCGACGGCGTAGCGGATGCGGACGGGTTCGGCCGGGTTCCCCAACCGTTGGAAAACGATGCGTCCGGGCATGACCCGAATGAAGGGATTTGGCTCCGAGGTGGTCGACTGAACGGCGAGGATGCGGATGGTCGGCGCATCGGACGGGGCCGGTGGGATGGAGTCCCGAATCATCACCCGGGCGTTCGGCTGAATGCCGGGCTGGTAGTCGAAAGGTTCCGTACCGTCGTTCACGGTCGCGGGTTTCGGGATCACTGCCAGGTACAAGACTTCGTCGCCCTCGACCTTGTCATCCGGGATCGGTGCCAGCGGGAGTTTTCCGACGGCCGACCCGGCCGGGATGACCACCGATTGCACCCACGAAGCGAGGTTGGGATCGCTCACCGGTTCCGACTTCAACCCGCCAGGGATGAC
>SXXZ01000217.1 GCA_005789375.1 Verrucomicrobiales bacterium
GGGGTTTCCAGACAGCCTCGACGTCCTAGTGCTGTCGCCCACCCGATTTGCCCTGCCGGAAGCCGGCGGATTTTCAGGCGATGCGGCTGGAGCCTTGCCACCGGTCGCGTATGGGTGGGGACGAACTGAACCGCGGCCTTCGTTCCTGCCAGCCGATCCCAGCGGATCCAATCTGGGCCCGGCCCCGGCAACACCCAGTCCCCCGTCCCGGATCCTATCCCTTCCGGTGGTGACTCCGGCCAGGAGTGATTTAGCCCGGATGACGCAGAATGAGGCGCAGGTCGAAATACGGGGCGCCCTAACCACTCGCAGCCTGATGCGCCCCCTGAAGATCGCGCCCTGGACCGAGAGCGACTCACCGCAAACCACCCACGTCGAGCTGGCGGTCAATCCTTGGGGGGAAGTTTTGACCGCGCGCATCACCGTTGGATCCGGTTCCAAAGCCGCTGACCTAGCCACCTTGGAGGCGGTCCGGAACGCGCGCTTCCAGCCGCTACCGCTGCCCAGGCGGCCTGATGCCCTGCACGTCGATCCGCTGACTTGGGGCGTGGTCAGCGTCCATCCGATCCCTGGCGCGGCCCCCAAAAGACCGGTCACCCCCCTCTGAACGGCGATGCACCCGGAAACTCTCATTGCTCTGTGGGTCGCTCTGCTCATAACGGCCCTAGGATTCTTCGCCCTCGGCGACGAGTTTCGCAGGCGGCGCATCGGATCAGATGTCTCTCAAGACCAAGTGTTCCGCTGCGTGCGCTGCAGCGCGGTCTACACCGATGACGCCGAAGTAGAAAGGTCCCGGTGCCCGCAATGCGGCAAAACTAACGAGGCCGTGCGTTTCTGAGAACCGGTTAGGGGACGGGGGCTGGAGCGGCGCTGGGATCCCTCTGAGCCCTTTACCATTCCTTGATAAATCGGCCACCTATTCCACACACGGGCTTAAAAGGGTTTTGGTGGACTGACAGCGTCACTGGACTGCGCCACCGGTTTGAAAGCCCCAGAAAAACCCATTCTCACTCGGACCGGCCCATTCAGAAAGTCGTCATGAACCCCAGAACTCTAACCCTACTCACCGCCAGCCTATGGGCTTTGGTCCTCGCACCTGCGGCCTTCTCGCAAAACGACGTCGATCGCCCCCCGGGGCCACCGCCCGGCGGACCTGGTGGACCCGGCGGACCTGGCGGAGGAGGTCCCCGCGGTCCGGGCGGTCCGGCTTCGACCCCCAAGACGTTGTTGGTAGCCCGCTTCGACCAGAACGGCGACAAACGCCTCAATACTCAAGAGCGCAAGGCAGCCCGCGAATTCCTCATCGAAGAAAAGTCCGCTGGACGAATCCGCGGTCGTGGTCCCGGGGGCCCGGGCGGGCGTGGAGGCCCACCGGGAGGTCCTCGAGGCGGCGAGTCCTCCAGCCAGCCCACGGCCGGTCAAACGTTGACGCCGGCTGAGGTTAAAAACTTTCCCGACGCGCCGTTGTACGAGGAGGGCATCCTGCGGACCGTGTTCCTCCAGTTCGAAAGTGCCGATTGGGAGAAGGAACTGGCTGACTTCAACAACACCGATGTGGAAGTGCCGGCCACCCTCACGGTCGATGGGAAGACCTACCGCGAAGTGGGCGTGCACTTCCGGGGCATGTCCTCCTTCTTCACCGTGCGGGAGGGCCAGAAGCGCTCGCTCAATGTGTCGTTGGATTTGGCCCACAAGGATCAGGCAATCGGCGGTCACAAGACCCTCAACCTGCTCAATTCCCACGAAGATCCGTCCTTCCTGCGGACGGTGCTTTACAGCCACATCGCCCGAGAATACTTGCCGGCCCCGAAGGCCAACCTCGTGCGGGTGGTAATCAATGGTGAGAACTGGGGCATCTACGCCAGTGCCCAGCAATTCGACAAACACTTCACCCAGGAGTTCTTCGGATCCACTCAAGGAAACCGGTGGAAGGTGTCGGGCAGCCCCAATGGTCGCGGCACTCTCGCCTACTTGGGATACGAGCCCGCTCCCTACAAAAAGATTTACGACCTCAAGGGCAAGGACAGCGAGAAGGCCTGGAAGGATTTGATCCAACTCACCCGGGTCCTCAATCAAACTCCGGCCGGCGAACTGGAGTCGGCGCTCGCACCTCTTCTCGACATCGATGGGGCCTTGCGCTTCCTCGCCGTCGAGAATGCGCTCATCAACAATGACGGCTATTGGATTCGCACCAGTGACTACGCGCTCTATCAAGATCCCCAAGGACGCTTCCATCTGGTGCCGCATGACATGAATGAAGGCTTGAGCCGCCCCGGCGGTCCGGGCTTTGGCGGCGGCCCCGGTGGACGCCGCGGTCCGGGTGGGCCAGGTGGGCCGGGCGGGCCGGGCGGAGGAGGCACTCGCATCGATGGAGTAAAGCTGGATCCGCTGTATGCCGCGCAAGACGCCAACAAGCCGCTCATCTCCAAGCTGCTGGCCGTGCCTGCGCTGCGCGAACGCTATCTAGGCCATGTCCGCTCCATCGCCGAGAAGTCGCTCGATTGGCAGAAACTTGGCCCGTTGGCCGAGAAGCTCCACCAACTCATCGCCACCGAGGTGCGTGCCGATGGCCGCAAGCTCGATTCTACCGAGGCCTTCGAGAAGAGCCTCACCCAAGACGTTGCCGGCAACGGTTTCGGACCCGGTGGTGGCGGCTCGATGGGCCTCAAGAACTTCGCCGATCAGCGGAGAGCTTTCTTACTCGAGTATCGACCCAAGGCGGTGAGCCCAGCTCCCTGAAAGCGGGAGAATTCAGACGGGGTGACCTCGCGGATGTCGCCCAGCACCCCGTCCTGGGCCAGTGAAGTAGTCGGATGAACATTTGGCTTTTCCACCGAGGTCCACTCCACTCCGTGCATGAGCCAAACAGTCCGCTTCCTGCAAGCCTGTCCCTCCGACGAGGAGATTGACGTCGTTCGTCTGGTAGATTGCGTGATCATTGATGCTGTGAAATCCGGGGCGAGCGACATCCACATCGAGCCCTGGGAATCGAGTATTGCGGTACGAGTCCGGATGAGTGGCGTACTCAATGAGCTCATCCATTTGCCCAGCGACCTCCTGCCCAAGATCACGGGTCGCCTGAAGGTGATGGCCAACCTGATAGGCCATGAGACCCAATTACCCCAAGAGGGCCGCGCTAACACGTTCCCCGAGGCGGGCAACGTGGTCTTGCGCATCTCCACCTTCCCCACCATCCGGGGCGAGAAGACAGTGATTCGTATCTTTGACCCGTCGAACCGCGCCTTCAACCTCGAGGCCCTCGGTCTCGAACCCGACATTCTGGGAACCCTCAAGGCACTGCTGACCCGACCGAGCGGTCTGGTGCTCATGACTGGCCCCACCGGCTCGGGCAAGACCACAGTGATCTATGCCTCACTCTGCCACCTCATCGAGCGCTCGGGCCCGAGCATTAGCATCGCCACGGTGGAAGATCCGGTGGAGTTCACTTTACCTCTCATCGCCCAGTCCCAGTGCAATGTGGCTCGCGACTACACCTATCCGGTGGCCCTGCGGTCGCTCATGCGGCAAGACCC
>SXXZ01000218.1 GCA_005789375.1 Verrucomicrobiales bacterium
CATTACGGAACGACGCCGATCGATTTGCGGGGTTGGCGGTTCAACGATTCCAACGGCGGCCTGACCAACGGTGCCGTAACCTTGGGCGCACTCACCCTTTCTCCCGGCGAATCCGTTGTCTTTGTGCAGGACATTGATGCGGCTGCGTTCCGCTCCTGGTGGGGCGCTGCGCTTTCACCATCGCTTCAAATCATCAGCTACACCGCGGCAAGCATCGGACTCAGTTCGACCGGTGACGGTATCCGCCTCTGGGATGCTGCAGCCGCATCGGGAGCATCGCCCGCGGTGTCGGTGGATTTCGCGGCCACTGGGACCAATTTCTCCAGCTTCACGAGTGACACCAAGACCGGGCTTCTGACAGCCCGGACCACGGTTGAAGTCCAGGGGGCCTTCTTGGCCACGGACAACAGTGATTCGGGTTCCCCGGGCATCGCCGGCCCCAGCATTCCGCTGACCATCACCACCCCACCCACCCAGAAAACGGTCAATCCAGGTGATGCCGCCATCTTCACTGTGGAGGTCGCCGGTCTGCCGCGTCCCCGCTATCAGTGGCGTTTCAATGGCACACCCATCCCGGGCGAAACTGGCGCCAGTCTCACTGTCTTGAATGCTCAAACTCAAGTCAGTGGCCTGTACTCGGTTCAACTCGATAACGGCTTGGCCACACTAACGAGCACCGAGGCGCGGCTCCAAATCGCTGCAGCTCCGTCAGCCCCCCGCTGGCTGCAGACACCGACAGAACTGACGGTTCTCACCGGTGGCGTGGCCACGTTTTCCGCAACGGCCTCTGGAGTGCCGGAACCCACTTACCAATGGTCTGTAAATGGAATACCCCTCTCCGGAGCCACCACAGCCACCCTCACCGTCAATCCGGTGACCCCGGTGCAAGCGGGCCAGTACTCCGTCACCGCCTCGAACGCCAGCGGCACCATCTCTCACTCGGTGTCACTGACCGTCCTGAGCCGGCCGGACATTCGTATCACCGAAGTGAGCAGTGCCCGCACGACACTGGATCCAGCCTTCATCGACCGAGTGGGTTTCGCGCCTGAAGATTGGTGGGAGATCACCTCCTTCTCGCCAGTGCCCTTCTCGCTGTCCGGTTGGCGCTTTGATGACAACAGCGCAAGCCTCGGCAGCGCCCTCACCATTGCAGACACCAATCTCACAATTCTGCCCGGCGAATCCATCGTGTTTGTGGAACGACTCACCCCGGATCAGTTCCGGACCTGGTGGGGCACCAATAATCTTCCGACCGGCCTGAAGATTGTGACCTACACCGGGAGCGGCATCGGACTGAGCTCGGGCGGCGACGCCTTGCGCCTCTGGAGCGCCACGGCCACGGCCAATGCAGACACCATCGACGGAGTGGATTTCCCGGCCGGCGAACCGGGCATTAGTTTTAATTTCAATCCGGACACACGCGAGTTCGGCAAACTCAGCGTGCTGGACCTCAACGGCGTGTTCCAAGCGCCCGCCACTCTGGAAGGCGTCAAGGAATGGGGCTCTCCGGGCCGGATCAGGGCTGGAACGATCGTCACCCCTGCCCAACCGCCGTCGCTGACCATCTCGCAAACCGAAGCGGCCTTGAAGGTGTCGCTCTCCGCCGAATCGGGTCGCACCTACCGCCTGCAACGCCGCAATGAGGCGGGTAGCGCTTGGGTCAACGAGGGCGAACCTCAGGCAACCACCGTCGCCGGACCCGTCACCTTCTCACTCTTCTTGGACCCCAACAACGCCTCCGTCGGACTCTTTCGGGTGGAGGTTCAATGAAGGGCGTTCATTGCTGGCCACCGCTCAGTTCTCGTTCCCGCGGGTTTACCCTGATCGAGCTGCTGGTGGTCATTGCGATTATCGCTATTTTGGCCGGCATGCTTTTGCCGGCGCTGGCGCGTGCCAAAGGCAGCGCTCTGCGTATTTCTTGCCTCAACCAGCAGAAACAATGGGGTCTCGGATTGATGCTCTATACGGAGGACAATCTCGATTACCTCCCCCGCGAGAAACCCTTCAGTCAGGATCAGTTGACCTGGCTTCAGGCTCAGAGCACCAACAATGCCGATCTTTGGTGCAATGCGATCCCTCCGCGCATCGGGCTGCGGCCCGTTCGTGACTACGCGACCAATGGACAAGCGTTTTACGAGAAGGCCTCTCTCTTGACCTGCCCCGCGGCGAAATTACCGGTGCCCACGGTCCGCAAGGCATCCCCGTTCTTCTCGCTGGCGATGAATTCCAAACTCATCCGCAATGGGGAACCCTCCAAGCTCTCCGCGATCCAAATGGCGTCTCAAACGGTGGTCTTCACCGAGGCGGGAATGCCCGACGAACTCAAGTTCCACCCCAATCAATCGGCCTACAACGGGCAGCCGCATGCCTTCGCTAACCGGTTCTCGGCCCGTCACTCGGGCAGTGGAAACTTGGTCTTTGCCGACGGCCATGCCGAAAACCTCCGCGGCAATCAAGTCATCGACACTGCGACCGGCAGCCCGAATCTCGGCAAGGCCTTCCTGCCACAAACCCGCGTCGTCTGGACACTGGACCCGCTCGACAACCCCAACTGATTATTCCTGGATGGTGATGGAGCGCTGGTCGCGTTTGCCCAGCAATGACTCCAGTTCCGCCTTGTTCCACGTCCCGTCGGGTCCAATCAAAACGGCGGGCCCCGTCCGTTGTTTGGGTCGACCACTCTCCAACCACTTCTGAAGCACCTGCTGGGTGGTGCCCCGCAATCGTTCGGTCGAGGCCATGAAATCATAAGCCGGGGCATCGAAGTCCGGACTTTTAGAAAGCGCACCCGACACCACGCGACGGATGACTGCGTAATCATCGGAGAGCAACTGCGCCTGGATGGGTGTCATCCAATTGGTCCCAGAGGTTTGCAACGCGGGTTTCCAGCCGCTATGCCACGCAGCGATCACCCTTTGGGCCGCATTGCCTTGGAGCATCCAGAGGGCCCCGGCCGAGGTGCGTTCCTGCTCGGCCGTCAATGGGTACCGCTTCTGCCCGTACTGAACAAACAGGTTGTCGCGCGTCCAAGCCAAGGTCTTATCCAAATGGCACAGGTTGCACGCATTGGGTGTCCCATAACGGGACAACCGTTCGTTGCTCGGAGATTCGATCTGGTGGGAGCGGATGGCCTTGAACAACGCGTAAGTCGTGTGAGGCATGTGGCAGTTGAGACAGTTGGAACCCTCGGATTCCTTGAGGTGATGGGTGTGCTCAGAAATCTGGTCTTTGAACCGAGGTTCGGTGTGGCAAGTGATGCAAGACTGCGGGGTAGCCCCAGTGGGCTTCAATTGGTCGTCGGGATCCGTTCCGTGCATGGTGTGACACGTGGCGCAGCCCAGAGTGCCCCGCGTAAAACATTTGGATGCGGCCAATCCATTGAACTCACGACCTCCTGCCAGAATGGTTCCGTCATCCCACCATTGCTCACGAAAGAACTCGGGATTGCGCCGGTAGTCTGCAACGCGTTCGGGCCTCGGATCGACCCGCGGATGCTTCACCTCATAGCGCGTTTGGAAAAGACGATCGCCGGGACGATAAGCCGGGCCATTGGTGGCGAATCGCATGGACTGCTCCGGGCGCAAGATGTACGCGCCGTGGCATTGACCGCACACCTCACTGGACCTCCGGTGGTCGAGCTTAGAGGGATTGATGAGGTCGTAGGCGGGCGGGCCATTCTGAGCAGGGTCCGTTTGCAGAGTTCGCCGCTCAGTCACATGCTTCTCACCGGGCCCGTGGCAGGCCTCGCAGGAGATTCCTAACTCCCCAACCTTTGTTTTGAGCAGACCGCTGGATTCATCCAGACCCGGATTCCCCGCAGTGCTATGACAACGGATGCACTGATGATTCCACTGGATGATGAGCCGTTGCCGGTCCTCGGGCCCTCGCAAGAAAGCCTCGTCGCGAGGCATCCAGCGTTGGTCGGAGATCAAATAAACCAATGGCAAGGTCTGGAGCAGACCCGGCACCCGCTGGCTGGCCACCCAATAGGTTTGGTAATGGTGGGATCCCGTGGTCATGACGACGGGTCGACGCACTCTAGGGATCTTCCGCCGGTCCACGGGCTTCTTCGAGGACTCGGCTTGCATCATCAGATCGGGATCCGGCATCTCGGCCCAATAGCCACCCTCCTCACGGAACACTCGATAATTAAGGCCTCCGACTTCAATGGTCTGCCCCTCGAAACGCCCGAGCACCGTCTCGGCCATGGCAGGCTGGGTCATGGTCCGGTGATAGGACCGATGCCAGGCGGAATGTTCTTCGGCATGACAAGCACTGCACTGGGCCGATCCCACATAACCGAGGGTTCGTTCGGCCTGAGGGAGGTTGGTGGCCAGCAACGAAGAGGGCGGCTGAACCAAGGGCCAAATCCAATCGACCAACCGGTCACCCGCCAACAGTCCCGTAGTGGCGAGGGCTCCTTGAATCCACAACCAAATTACAATCCTCGGAAATTGCGACTTAGCATTCATGGTCAGGAGGTCTTCGGGGGGCGTCTGAGGTTTCTAACAAGAACAACGGAGGGGCCCATGGAAAACCCATGAACCCCTCCGTGATCGTTCACACCGGGCCGTTTAGCGGCGCACGCGGGCAAACTGCGACGCCTGATCCGGAGTCAGGGTCAAGGGGCTGGTGGCC
>SXXZ01000219.1 GCA_005789375.1 Verrucomicrobiales bacterium
CGAAGCTATCTTGGAAGGGGTGCCCAGCTGCAGAGGTTCCACAGTCCATGGGCCCGGACCGGACTTGGGGCGGTGGGCCACCAGCAAGGTCCCGCTGGGAACTCCCCAGATCCGACCCCAATCGCCAAACACATAGTCTCCGGTCAATTCCGGCAGCGCTTTACCCCGATAGATAAACCCACCGGTGACGCTAATACCGTAGGCCTCGGGGTCCTTCTTGAACCCGTTACGGTTCTTGTAGACGGCCACGGGTTGGACAAACGACTCGCCATGGAGACCGGTCTGCGGAACTTCAGGCAAGGGTTTGTCGGCGGCCTTCGGATTGAAGCCGATAAATCCCTCACGCAAGCGCCATCCGTGATTGCCCCCTTTTTGGATGACGTTGACCTCTTCCCACAGGGTTTGGCCGACGTCGGCCGAGTAGAGGCTGTGATCACCCCCGCGGTCAAAGGACAGGCCCCAAGGATTACGGATACCGTAAGCCCAAATCTCCGGGCGGGCTTTCTTGCCGTCGGCAAAAGGATTGTCCGTGGGGATGCGGTGTCCCTCGGGGGTGTTGATGTCGATGCGTAGGATCTTGCCCAAGAGCGTGTCGAGGTTCTGTCCGTTACCGATCTCGGGCCGCTTGCCCTCATCGTTGCCATTCCCTCCATCGCCCACACCGATGTAGAGAAAACCCTCAGGCCCGAAGGCCATCCGGCCTCCATTGTGATTGCTGTAAGGCTTGTCGACCTCCAAGCGAATAATCTCCGTCGCGGGATCAATAGTGAACGCCTCTCCTGGGGATGCGGTGAACTCCGAGATGCGCAGGGTACAATCCCAGTCGGCCGGGGCGGACGACCGGCGGGGAGCGGTGTACGAGATAAACACCCGATGGTTTTTCTGGAACTGGGGGTGCAAGACGAGGCTCAGCACTCCGCGCTCATCGAAGGCCCCATGGTTAAGAGAACTGAGCCGGGGCGTGAGGGTGAGGACCGGGCTTTCGCGCAATTGTCCGGTCTTATCGAGGAGTCGGATGAAACCCGGCTGATCGACGATCAACGCCTGTCCATCCGGCAGGGACACGTAGGACAACGGAGATGTCAGGCCGCCAGCGACCCGGGTGAGAGAAACCTGGGGGGCCGCATGGAGGCTGACCGCTCCCAACAGGGCCAGAGCAAGGGCAAGGCAATGCGAAGACATGGTGCAGTGGTAGAGGTTGGAGCTAATTACTTCAATCTTGCCCTTCTTTCCCATCGACGCAATCGGACCGACAAGCGGCATTGACCGGGAGGCGATCTGGGCGATGGATTATGACCGTCATGAGTTCGTCCCCCGCGCCGGCCCCGGCTTCACCGTCTCCAAAGGATTCGGGACCCAATTTTTTGGACCGTTTGCTGGAGGCCAATGTGCTCCCCGATCCGGTGATCCGATTCGGTATCCGCCGACTGTTGCGGGAGCGATTGGCCGAAGAGGAGGCCCACGGGGATGTCGAGGCACAGCGGGCACACCGGATGCGGTTGATCCGAGAGCTGTCTGAGTTGCCGATCGCCATTGAGACCGCGGCGGCCAACGAGCAGCATTACGAGGTTCCCACGCGCTTCTACCAACTGTGCCTCGGTCCACGCTTTAAATATTCGAGCTGCTACTATTATACCTTCCAGGAAAGCCTGGCCGAGGCCGAGGACATCATGCTCGCCCTCACTTGCGAGCGCGCGGGCCTGGCCGATGGGCAAAACATCTTGGAGTTGGGTTGCGGATGGGGATCGCTCTCGCTCTGGATGGCCGCTCGGTACCCCAACGCCCGGATCACCGGCGTGTCCAACTCCCGCACGCAGCGGGAACACATCGAAGGGGAAGCCCTCCGAAGAGGCCTCAGAAACCTGAAGATCATCACCTGTGACATGAACCGCTTCCAGCCCCCCGGTGGCGATGGGCAGTTTGACCGAGTCGTCTCGGTGGAGATGTTCGAGCACATGAAGAATTACCGGCAGCTCTTGGCCAATATCGCCCGGTGGCTCCGTCCCGATGGACGTCTGTTCGTCCACATCTTCACCCACCGGGAGTATGCCTACCACTTCATCCCCCGAAGCCCGAGCGACTGGATGGCACGGTACTTTTTCACCGGGGGCATTATGCCGAGCGATGATTTGCTGCTCTACTTCAACGAAGACCTGCGGCTCGAGGAGCACTGGGTGGTGAACGGTCGGCATTACGGTCGCACGGCCAACCAGTGGCTGGAGAACATGGACACCCACGAGACGGAAGTCCGACGCATCCTCGCCGTAACGTATGGCGCCAACCAAGAGACCCGTTGGTGGGTTTATTGGAGGGTCTTCTTCATGGCCTGCGCTGAGCTGTGGGATTTCCAAGACGGAAACCAGTGGCACGTCAGCCATTACCGCTTTGCCAAAGTACCGAGCGCGGTCCCGCGGCTCACTGTCGGCTAGTGGCTACGCGCTGGCGCTCGTGTAATGGCGCAGAGAGAAGCGCCAGAAAAGTTCGCTGACCACGAAACAGGCTACGGCCATGCCCAACAGGGCGAGCCATTCCCATGGCGACGCCAGACGCTGAGCCAACAGCTTGGCGGGGACATTGGAGACCAACAGCATGGGCAAAACCCAGGTGAAGACGGCCCGATAGGCTCCCCGCGGGAAGGCCTCCGCCGGAAGGCGGGCAATATTGAAGAGGTTGTAGTACCCCCAGACGATGCCCTGAGCCCGGACTGTCCAGAAGGAGATGCAGGCCAGAAGGAACATCAGCGAGTAGTGCACGCTCAGGCCCGCCAGGCATACCACTGCGAAACCCAACCACTGGGCCAACGTCGGCACTCGTCCCAGCTGGGCCAGCGAATAGACGATGACCACCAGACCCATCAGGGCATTGATGATGTTGCCGATCTCGAACTTTTTCACCGAGATGAGGAAGCGGGTGTTCACCGGCTGCAGGAGCAACAAATCGAGAGTTCCCTTGCGGATCAATTCGGAGAGGTTGGATAAATTGGTGACGAAAAGGGTGTGGAAAAGCTGCTGGATGAACTGGTTGCAGCCAACCAGTAAGACGACCTCCCACCGCGACCAACCGGCGATCTGGTCGGTATGCCCGTACAGGACGGTCATGAAAGCCAGTTGAAGTCCGAACCACAGGGCCTCGACAACGATCCAGAGGAGGAAGTTCACCTTGAACTGCATCTCGTGGATCAACGAGTAGCGGATCAACGCGGCATAAATGCCAGCATAGCGAGAGAGGGAGGGCATGCAGGTTATTGGTTCAGCCAGCGCCTCAACCACCGACCGCGGTGTATTTTCGCAAGCCGCGAGACCAGACGAACCGGGCTATCAGAAAGGCCACCCCCACCCAAGCCAACTGCAGAGCAAAACCCTGCCACAACTCTGCACCCTGAATGCGGCCCAAATAAACACCCACCGGAAAATAGAGAAGGTACGGATAAGGGGACCAGAGCAGGAGTCGGTGCAATCCATCCGGAAGGATGTCCAACGGAAAGAGGTGGCCACTGGCCAGGAACTCGAAGGCGAACTGGATGAAGATGAAGGTGCTGACATCGAGCACCCAAAACGACAACAGCGCGACAGTGTAGGCGATGAAAAATTGCAGAAGCCCCGCCATCAACACCGACAGTAGCGCGAGAACCCAGCCCAAGGACTCGGCGGGACCCACCAGGTATTCCCGCTGAAAGAACAAAAAGAAGGCCACCGGGATCAGAGCCACGCTGGTGTAAATCACGCGTCCGGAAAGGTAGAGGCACAGCCGGTAGGCCACGAAATCGAGCGGCTTGAGCAGGAATTGGCTGACGGCTCCGTCTTTGATATCGGCGGCGATTTGCCAGTCGTCTTCGGCCACGGCGGTAATCGAATCCACCACGGTGACCAACAGGTAGTAGCTCACCATTTGGGCCAGCGTGTAGGCTCCGATGGCCGCGCCGGCCGGTTTGTCGGCATAGATCGCCTCCCAGAGAAAGAGCGTCGCCGCCAACGGAACTAATCCAAAGGCAGCCCGAAACAGGAAGTTGGTCCGGTAGACCAGTGTGTTCTGGATGCCCATGGAGAGCACATGGCCGTACTTGCTCCAGAGATGGGTCGAGGGCGTGGTC
>SXXZ01000220.1 GCA_005789375.1 Verrucomicrobiales bacterium
GAACCCAGGACGGCCCGGGCTTCGTCTTCGCGGAGTGCCGGTGCGCTGGCGAGCACCTCTTCGATGACGTTCTTGTTGGGGTCGAGGCTGTCGGCCCGGTGCTGGCTGAAGTAGCCGAGTTTGGCATTGTGGCCCAAGTTTCGGACCCCCTCCTGCGATTCTACGACGCCGGCAATGATCTTGAGCAACGTAGATTTCCCGGAGCCATTGGGGCCGACCAGAACTGTGCGCTCGCCGCGTTCGACGGTCAGATCGAGTCCTGAGTAGACCACATTTTTGCCGTAGGCCATGTAGATGGCTTCGAGGGAAATGGCCCGCTGTCCACCGCGTGGGGGCGTAGGGATCTGGATGCGGAAGGGCTTTCGGGGCGGCGTG
Source organism: Verrucomicrobiales bacterium (assembly GCA_005789375.1). The sequence goes on from SXXZ01000220.1 coordinate 376, forward strand.
GGTTTCTCGAGGAGCTCTATCCGCTCGATTTGCTTGAGCTTGGACATCGCCTGCGAGGCCTTCGAGGCAACGGAGCGGAATCGATCTGCGAACTCTTGGAGGGCCTGGATTTCTTTCTGCTGATTCTTGTAGGCCGCGTTCTGCTGATCGTAGCGATCCTCTCGCTGCTGGAGGTAAGCCGAATAATTGCCCGTATAACCGATGAGCTTGCGGTCGGCAATCTCATGCACCTGAGTGATGATTTCGTCCATGAACTGGCGGTCGTGGGAAATGAGCAAGACCGCTCCGGCATAATGAGACAGGTACTCCTGCAACCAGAGCAGTGAGAGCAAGTCGAGGTGGTTGGTCGGCTCGTCGAGGAGCAACAGGTCGGGCTCCATGACCAACAAACGCGCTAGGTGGGCCCGCATGACCCAGCCACCGCTCATTTCTTTGGCGAAGCGATCGAAGTCGGTTTCTTTGTAGCCCAGACCCTTGAGCATTTTCTTGGCCTTCGCCTCGACCTGGGGATCGTTGAGCGCATCGAACTTGGCGTGGGTCTCCATGTACTCCGGGCTGTCCACGGAGCCAGCGGCCTCCAGTTCCTTGAGGCGTTTTTCGAGGCGGGGCAGTTCGCCGGCCCTTCCGGTGGCGACCTCCAGCACGGTTTCCTCACCCACGGCTTCGCCTTCTTGGGGCAGGAAGCCGATCATGGTCCAGGGATCCCGTTCGACCGTGCCTTCATCGGGAGTCCGGCGACCGAGGATGATGGAGAAGAGCGTGGATTTTCCTGCGCCGTTGGGACCTACCAACGCCACCCGATCCCCGTAGTTGACCTGGAGGGAGGCGTTTTCGAACAGGACCCGTCCGGCGACGGACATCTTCAATTGACCGATGGAAAGCATTGTCTCGAGTGAGTAGGGCGGCTGTTCAGAGAATCTCTGGAGGCATCGGAGGGAAGTGCATTCCCCGACCCCGCCACCGCCGTAAGCCTTGTAATGTTCGCGGCGGACCGCCCCCGGGTCAATCTCGGTGACGGATCGATACCGTGATCTTGCGTCTAATCCGGAACGAGCGATCCCATTGAATCGTTCTGGCTAAGACGGTTGATCGGGCGTCTTGCCGATTGAACCGGGGGCGGACTACCGTGTTGAACACGCTATGGGCGACTTGCACTGCCAATCCCAGATTTCTGAATCCCCAACAGAGGGCTGTTGCGGCGTGGCGCCATGAGTTCGTGGTGGTCCAGATCGATTCAGGGCGTGATGCGCCGGATTTCCGGATCCGATGCATCGGAGACACTTCCGTCGTCTTCAGCGGCCCCCGCTGAATCCGAGTCCGGGGTTTCCCCAGAATTGCTCCGCAAAGTTCGGCAGATCGAGATTCGCACGCGTCGACTGGTCGCCGAAAGTTTGGCCGGGCAATACCACTCGGCCTTTAAGGGGCAGGGGATGGACTTTGACGAAGTTCGCGAATACCAACCCGGCGACGAAGTTCGGACCATCGATTGGAATGTCACCGCGCGGATGAACCATCCGTTCGTGAAGAAATTCCGCGAAGAGAGGGAACTCACCGTGATGCTGGTGGTGGACCTCAGCGGTTCGGGGCGCTTCGGGTCAGGCCAGCAGTCCAAGCGGGCTTTGATGGCCGAGTTGGCTGCAGTGTTGGCCTTTTCGGCCATCCGCAACCAAGACAAGGTGGGATTGCTGCTTTTCACCGAGACGGTCGAGAAATTCGTGCCGCCGGCCAAGGGGCGACGCCACGTGCTTCGGGTGGTCCGCGATATTCTCTTCTTCAAAGCAGAATTCACGGGCACCAACACCAATGGGGCTCTCGATTTTCTGAACAAGGTTTTGCCGCACCGCGCGGTGGTGGTTGTGGTCTCCGATTTTCTGGGTGAGACCAACCCGGGCCGTGCTGCTGTGAGGGCCCATCTCAGGCGCAAAGTGCTGCACTCCGAGACCCTCGGTCGCCTTTCGCAAAATATTCTTAATCAGGTGGGCCGCCGGCACGATGTCATCGCGCTCCAGGTGGGGGATCCCCGTGAACAATCCCTGCCCGACGTCGGGCGCCTGCTGCTTCAGGATGCTGAGACGGGTGAAGTGGTGGAGATCAACACCTCGGATGTCCGGCGGCGTGAGGCCTTTGAGACCCGGGCCAAGAAGTCTCAGAAGGAATTAGACCGACTCTTCCGCGGTGCACGGGTCGATCACCTTAAGATTTTCACGCCCAAGGACGGGGCCCCAGAAGATGCCTACATGAGCGAACTGGTGGCGTTCTTTGAGGGACGGCAGAAACGGAGGCGTCGATGAGGTTTTTGGACACAGTCATTCCAGCGCTCCTAGTAACGGCCTTGTCGGTATCGGGAGCTGTCACCAACCGACTGTCCCCGGGGGGCTCGGCCCGACAAGCCCTTCCGGCCCGGTCGGCCGGGGCTGCTGAGGGGGGTATCCAAGACATTCGTGGCCCGGTCGAAATCCTCACGAGGACTCCGTGGTTTTATCGTTTGCTGTTGATCTTGGGAGTACTGGCCGTGTTGGGGGTGATCTGGTGGGCCTTGCGGCGTCGGGCCCGCCAGCAGGCTGAGTTTCGTGAGTCCGCCGCGGCCCGCGCCCGTGCCCGCCTGTCTGAGTCCTGGGCCTATGTGGAGCAACCCGAGCGTTTTTGCACACGCCTCTCCGAGGTGGTCCGGGGGTACCTTGAAGAGCGTTTCGGCCTGAAGGCTCCCGACCAGACCACGGAGGAGTTTCTCGCCAGCCTGCCCCAAAGTACCGTGCTGGATGCGGGGCTCAAACCGCTGATCGAGGATTTCTTGACCCAATGCGATTGGGTGAAGTTCGCCCAGGGCGATCCAGGGCGCACTGAATGCGAACGGTTGCACCAGATGGCCTCGCGCCTCGTTGATGAAACCGGTGTGGAATTGCCCTCACGTAGGCAGTCTGAGCAGGCTGCCGAACGGAAAGGAGGGATATGAACTTCCGTTTTGAGTCCCCGTGGTGGTTCTTGGCCCTCCTGGCGTTGCCGCTTCTGGAGTGGTACCGCCGGCGCACGGCCCGAGAGGCGGTGTTTGTCTATTCCAGCCTTACCCTGGTGAAGGGCATCCTCCAGATGAACCGCACTCTCGCCAGTCGTGTTCTCTTGGCGGCCCGATGGCTGGGGTTGGCACTGCTTATCGTGGGTATGGCCCGCCCCCAATGGGCTGTGGGCAAGGCTCCCCGCAAGGCCAGCGGCATTGACATCGCTGTCGCACTGGACCTGTCGGTGTCCATGCTGAGCGAAGACTTCGAATTGCAGGGGGAGCGGGTTGACCGGGTCACGGTGGCCAAGGATACCCTCAAGGCGTTCATCGAGAATCGCCCGAACGACCGGATCGGTTTGGCCGTATTTTCTTCCCACGCCTACATCGCCGCACCGCCCACGCTGGATCACGACTTCCTGCGCCGGCACATCGATCGCATGGAGGTGTTGGGAGAGCAGGGGACGGCCATTGGTGCAGGCTTGAGTGCCGCGGTGAACCGCTTGCGCGACCTGAAGTCCAAGAGCCGGATCGTGATCTTGCTCACCGATGGGCAGAACAATGCTGGCAATGTCCCGCCGCTCACGGCCGCCGAGGCGGCCCAATCGCTGGGAGTCAAGGTGTACACCATCGGCGTGGGTATCCGGGGCACTGCGCCGATGCCGGTGGGCCGCGACGCGTTCGGTCGCAAGGTGTACCGGCAGGTAGCGGTAGATATCGATGAAGACACGCTGACGCGGATTGC
>SXXZ01000221.1 GCA_005789375.1 Verrucomicrobiales bacterium
TCAGTGAGCCTCGTCTACAGCGTGGGATTTCAGGGGCGCTTCGGAGCCACTCCCGGGAAACGGCTGCTAGGCCTCAGCGTGGTCACCCTCGACGGCGTGCCGCTCGGTTATGGAGGCGCCTTCCGCCGCTACTGTGCTGAATTGCTCAGCATTCTTAGCTTCGGTTTGGGGTACCTCATGGTCTTGGCCCCGGAACAGCGCGCCTTGCACGATATCCTGACCGGGACTCAGGTGGTCTTGACTCCGCGCAATTGAGACCAAGAGTTTCCTAGCCGAAGAGCTGTTAACGTCGGAGATCTTTACTGACCTCGAGCGCGACCCCACCACAACGTTGCCGAACGATGAATTTTAATCACAGTACAACCTCCCCACGATTCGTTTGGATGGCACAAAATTCGCTTTTAGGGATATAGGCTTAAGAAATGAGATATCTGGCTCAATTTTTACAGATTGTGTGTTCCAAGACCGGTGATACCGGTCTCTTGAGAGCTTGGGCTCAAGGTTTTTTTCAGTTGGGTTGGGTCCAGCAACGCCCGGTTTGGGTGCTTAGCCCCGTTCGAATCTCCGTTCGAATCTCGGGTCGAAATGAGGCCGAGGGGCTTGGCCGACGCACACCGTCTCGCGCAGACCTTCAACGCCTAGGATATGATGGTCACCCGCACCGCGACCGCCCTTTTTTCGGGAGGGATTGGTCATCATGAGAGCCGCTTTTGCGACGGTCAGAGCGGGTTCCATTTACACGCTACGATCCGAGTTGTATCGATCCAGTCTTCCGCAGGCTGCTGAAGACAACGGTCGTCGCCTGATTTGGATGAACACGGTGTGCGCGCTCTTCCTTGCGGGCGGCGTGTTCGGAATTGCTCATCCCCCGGGATTGGTTGTTCAGAAGTTCACGGCAGACGAGGTGGTTCAACCGGTTGAAATCCGTGAATTCAAACAGGAGCTCCAGCAGCAAGTCGCCTCCGAGGACGATACTCCCCCAGATGAGCCGGCCCCGGCTGAACCGGTCTCGGTGCCGGCGATCGTGGTGGCCCCGGCCGATGCCACTGTTGCTTTTGCGGTTGAAGTGAAGGGTCCGGTGATTATTTCCAAGGATCCGAACTTCGCCGTGCCTCCGCCACGGGAGACCCGCCGCAACGTGTCGGCGGCTCCGACGGGACCGCGTCGTTTCGAGTCGGGCAAAGGGGCGGGTACCGGACGGTTCACGCCACAACCGTCCTACCCCCGGGAAGCGCAATTACGTGGGGAAACCGGAGCCGGAGAGTATTTAGTCACGATTGATGCCACGGGTGGGATCTCGGAGTTGAAGCTTTTGGCCTCTTCCGGAAGCTCCACATTAGACAATGCCTTTCGTCAGCATGTTCGCAGACTTTGGCGTTTCCGCCCTGAGGATGCCGGAGACTGGATCATTCCCTTCGAATACCGCCTTCGGTGATATCCTAACCTAAGACTAAGACCCTGGATTTAACGCTCACTCCCCGACCGCAGCTTTTTTAACCCATACGACTGACGCTACAATGCTCGCAAATACCCTAGCCGAATACTTCACCAAGGGCGGACCGATCATGTATCCGATCGCTCTTGTTGCCATTATCCTGTTTGCGGTCGTCGCTGAGCGCGGAGTATTTTGGTTTCTCCTCGGGCGTCGTCGCAATATGACCCAACTGGAAAACACCTTGGGGGCTATGGAAAACAGCGACTTCAAGGCGGCTGTGGTCCAGACGCAGGGATCCAACGATCCGGTGGTTCGCATGATCTACCACGGTTTGACTCACATGCACGGCTCCTTGCAGGGGGCGCTTCAAGTGGCCGCGGGTATGGAAATCAAACGCGCGGGCCGATTCATGGTGCTCATCGACACGTGCATCACCCTGGCGCCGCTCCTCGGATTGCTGGGCACGGTGACCGGCATCATGGGTTCCTTCCAAAAGATGGGTGAGTCGAGCATCGCCGGCGCCATGACCGAGATCCAGGGCGGCATCGGCGAGGCACTCATCGCCACGGCCGCCGGTCTGGGCCTCGCCATTATCGGCGTCTTCTTTCTCAACATTTACAATGAGATGATGGAGAAGCTGAAGTTCGACCTAGAGACCGCCGCGACCAACGTCGAGGTCTTGGTCACTCAGGCCAAGCAGGATGGCTTTGACACAGTTGCCTTCCGCCGCGAAATCGCAGCCAAAAACCCCTGACCTATGGCTGGAGGCGGCGGCGGCCGCAGTGCCGCATCAACCAGCGGGAAGCGAGGGAAGTTCTCATCGCCCATCCCGATGAAGAAGGCACGCATCGAAATCGTGCCCCTCATCGATGTGATGTTCTTCCTCCTGGCGGCGTTCATGATGGTTTCCTTGAGCCTGCAGCAGTCGAAGACGCGTCCGATGGAACTTATCGACGTCAAAAAGGCGACCGACGACTTCAAGCCAGACGTCATCAACATTGGTGTCGAGAAGGACGGCACCGTCGCCATCGGTACCAATATCGTGGACACCGCGGCGCTCGTTCAGGAACTGAACTCCCGATACAAACAGAATCCTAAGACGCCGGTGTTTATCACCGGCGACAAATCCGCTCCCTACCGGGCCGTCGGTGGGGTGCTTCAGCAGGTGCGTTCGGCCCGTTTTACTCGGGTGTCGTTCGTGACCAAAGAAGCCGAACGCAACAGCCAGTAGACCGATTTCGTTCCATGCATCTGGGTTCCACCACCTCCGTCAAGAAGGCCCGCGTCGAGATCATCCCATTGATCGACGTGATGTTCTTCCTCTTGGCCGCCTTCATGATGGTCACCCTGACCATGAACCGGCTGCGCACCTTGCAAATGGACCTGCCGTCGGCCGTCGCCCCGAAATCGTCGGAGAAGCCGGACATGATGGAAATCGTCATCGATCGCGACGGTGACTTGAAGGTGGGTGGCCAGCTGCTTCCCTTTTCGGAATTAGCCGGACGCGTGGAGGCCAAGGTGGCCTCGAATACCAACTATCCGTTTTATCTGAAGCCGGATTATCAGACGACCCATGGCAACGTGCTCCGGGTCCTCGACACCATCAAGGCGGCCGGTGCCAACAAAATCTCCATGGCCATTGACGTGACCGGGGCCGACAAGAAGTAAGTCGGGTTGCCTTTGAAGACCTCACGTTGTCTTCGGTGGGGCTTATCCGGAACGTTGAAAGCACAGACGGTCGATACCGAGTGCTGACCATGAGCGCTGACCAAACCCAAACCCCATGGACAGGCGCCGGCTGTGGGAGTTTCATCCGAAGGCAACCCTTTGAAGCGCCTGTCCCCATGATCCGCTGCTCTGTCCGACTCTTCGCCTTCGTCCTAGCCTTTCTCAGCGTGGCCGTTCCTTCGGCTTCGGCTGCTGCAGACTGGCCGCAATTCCTGGGCCCCACCCGCGATGGGCACAGTCCTTCGACAATTTTGGATGTCGTGCCCAAGGAAGGCTGGCCATTGCGCTGGAAGGCTGCCGTCGGCGAGGGATTCAGTGGTCCGGTGGTGGTGTCCAATTGCGTGTACTTGTTTCACCGCTCGGAGGGCCAAGAGGTGCTGTCGGCCTATCA
>SXXZ01000029.1 GCA_005789375.1 Verrucomicrobiales bacterium
AGTGCACCCCAGAAAACTTGCTTCAGTTCGCGGTGATGGGATCTGCCTACTCGCGGGCCATGTTGGGCAGGCAGAGCCCCCGCGTGGGCGTTCTGAGCAATGGCACCGAAGAGTCTAAGGGGACCGATCTCACCCGTGCGGCGTTGCCCTTGATCCGGGCTTCAGGGCTCAACTCCACGGGCTACTGCGAGGGTTACGACCTGTTCATGGATGGCGTCGATGTCTGCGTCTGCGACGGGTTCGTTGGCAATATCGTTCTGAAGTCGGCCGAGAGTCTCGGCAAGGCGGTGGGAGCCATGCTTCGCGAGGAGTTGACGGCCAACCCATGGCGAATGCTCGGAGCCGCCATCGCCCGGGGGGGATTGCAACGCATCCGTACTCGGATGAACCCCGAGGCGTACGGCGGGGCGCCACTCTTAGGAGTCCACGGTTGTGTGATCAAGATTCACGGCAGTGCCAAACGCTCGAATGTCGGGCACGCCATGAGTCAGGCGGTACGGTTTGTGAGGCTGGGGCTCAACGAGACCTTGGTTTCGGCCATCGCCCAAGCTGCCTCGGCTGTTGCATTGACCTCACCGGGCTTGCCTGTGTCCAATTCTCCGGGGCCTGTGCCTCTTGCAACTCCGACCCAGACCCCCTGATTTTTAGACGAATCTCTTGAACCATCCCCGAACCCATCGCGCACCGCTTCGCTCTGCCTCCATCGTGGGTCTCGGTTCCTATGTGCCCGAACGGGTAATGACCAATGCCGATCTGGAGCGGATGGTGGAGACTTCGGATGACTGGATCACCAGCCGCACCGGTATTCGCGAGCGTCGTATCGCTGCAGCCAACGAAACGACTTCGGACATGGCATTGGAGGCGGCCCGTCGGGCGATGACTGCCGCCGGGGTCACGGCCGCCGATATCGACCTGATCATCGTCGCCACCATCACCCCGGACATGCCGTTCCCAAGCACCGCCTGCCTGGTGCAGCAGAAATTGGGCGCTCACCGGGCCGTGGCTTTTGATATTGAGGCCGCCTGCAGTGGGTTTGTTTATGCCTTGGATATTGGTGCCCGATTCGTCGAGGCCAGTGCGCATGAGACAGTGCTCATCATTGGTGCCGAAAAGATGAGTTCCGTGGTGGATTGGACCGACCGCAACACGTGTGTGCTCTTCGGAGACGGTGCCGGTGCCGCCATCTTGAAGCATCGGCCAGGCGCCCGTGGTCTTCTGACGACGTGCCTCGGATCAGATGGCTCGAAAGCCAGCTTGCTGGAGCTTCCCGGTGGCGGCAGTGCTTGTCCGGCGACAGCGGAGTCGGTGGCCGATCGACGGCACTTCCTGCGAATGGACGGGAAGGAGACCTTCAAGAACGCGGTACAAGCCATGGTCTCGGCCTCAAATGAGGTGCTGGAGCGGTGTGGCTTATCCATCGACCAGATTCGCTGCGTGATCCCGCATCAGGCCAATCAGCGCATACTAAGTGCCGTCGGCGAACGCTTGGGCGCCACCGTTGAACAGGTCTTCGTCAATGTAGATCGCTATGGCAATACGAGCGCGGCCAGCGTGGGTATCGCCATGGACGAAGCGGTTCGCGAAGGACGGATTCAGCCGGGAGACCTCGTTCTACTCGTTGTTTTTGGAGCCGGCCTCACCTGGGGGGCGGCCATTGTGGAGTTTTGATCGGGCTTCGTTGGGGTTTCACCCACGAGCCAAGCCTTCGTTCAGGCTCTGGATGCGCTGCTCTTGGTTTGCGTGCTCCAGTCGGGCTCTCAGTGAGGAGCAACGGATCTCATTGGGTTCGAGCTTCTCCAGATCCCAAGTATCGGCAAAGACCCGCCCGCGGCCCAACTGGATCCCGTAGGCCAGAGCCGATTCTAAGGTCTCGGGACGCGGTGGGGCAAATTCCCCTCGAGTTGCCAACGATTCCAACGCGCCATTGCCCGATCGGGTCGGAATGAGCGAAATAGTGTTCGCACCACAGTCGAAGGCGAAATCGATGGATCGGCAGGCCCATTCCAGAGCCTCAGATTCGTCGAGGAAAGGCGGCTTGACCAAGACGAAGACTCTCAGGTCCATGTCGTGATGCCGGATCCAGTGCGCGGAACGCTGGAAGGCCTCTCGATCGATGCCCTTGTTGAGGCGTTCAAGAACCTCCGGATGCGCTGTTTCCAGACCTAGGGCCAATTCCAGTCGTGTTCCGGAGCCGAGCAGGCGTTGGAAGGGCAGGATTCGGTCTTCGCGGATGAGCTGCGGATGGCTTTCGACCACCAGGCGTTCAAAGGACTGTGCCCTGCGGGCTAATTCCGTCCAATCGGCCACGGGAATGGCCTGAGGATCAAAGAACGATCCGGCATTGTAGAGTTTTAGCCACTGGGCTCGACGTGGGTGCTTAACCTGGTCTGCGGCCAAAGCTCGATCTAACTGTTCTGGAATGGCACCGACCGGGACCGTTTCCTCCAGCGTGTGTCGCCATAAGTCGCACATCAGGCATCGCCAGGGGCATTCCTTGTTGGTGAGAAACACCGTCAGGATCGAAGCCTGTCCCCCAGCCGGATCGGGTTCTGATTCCCGCAACCAATGCGAAGGATGCCGGGGATGTAGTTTTTCGGTCCGGTCAATGCCAACTCGGCGGGCAAGAATCCAAGCGTCCCGTGCGGCACGACTGTCGGGATAAGGATCAAGATCGGTGGTGTGCTTCAACTACGGCGCATCAGAACCTGAGGAAGAATTCAGGAAAAGCGTTTCCTCGGAGGCGTTCTTCGGTTTCGGTATCGGCCAGTAGGGTTAGTGGCGGTCGATCCAGAGGTGCTTTTGCAGCGTTGGATTGGAACTTCTCCCGCAACTTTTCCTGCCGGTCGCTGTTGCAGGGAGGTCGTTTAGCATGTCGTACACGCCACTGAAATCCATTTTGAACCAGGCAGGCCTTCTGACGCCTGCCCAGTGTGATCGGTGGTCGGAGGCGTGGCGGCGATCGGTCGAGAGTGGTGGAACCGAGCCCCGGCTGGCGTTTTTCGCGCGGGAGGCTGGTTTGGCTGAAGAGGCCTTTCTTCAGAAGTTGGCTTCAGCCTTGTCCCTCGAGTTTATCGATTTGGCCAAGCTCAGTATCGCTCCGGAAATTCGCAAGCGTATCAGCACCAAGGTGGCTTTCCAGTTCTCGATCATTCCTTTTTTGGATGAGGGAGGGGTGCTGGTGGTGGCTGTGGCCGATCCCTTCGACGCGGCCATGTTGGCGAGTGTTCAGTTCGATGTCGGCGGGGCTGTCCGGTACGCTCTGGCCACCCGTGCCGAAATCGAAAAGGCGCTAAAGAAGTACTACGGCGTCGGCGCTGAGACGCTCGACGAAATGGCCGAAGAAGACGACGCGATCGAGTTGGAGATCGACGGCGGGCGTGAGATCACCGGCGATGATCAGGACGCCAGCGTCATCAAGTTCGTCAACCAGGTCATTTGGGAAGCCTTCAAGGACCGGGCGACTGACATTCATTTCGAACCGTCGGAAGATGAGTTGCGCATCCGTTACCGCATCGACGGCATTCTCCATCAAACGCCCCTCCCTCCGCAAATCAAGCGCTACCAGGCAGCACTGATTTCACGCATCAAGGTGAGGGCCGGGATGAACATCGCCGTGTAGCGCCTGCCGCAAGACGGCCGCGGCACTGTCCGCAGCCAGGGCGAGGACATCGACGTCCGCGTGTCCGCGGTGCCGAGGGGG
>SXXZ01000222.1 GCA_005789375.1 Verrucomicrobiales bacterium
CTTGATGAACGGATCTGGTTCGAAAACACCGCGCACGGCGATTCCGGCTCCGGATTTAATTCCGTCTCCTTCGCCGACGAGTGTCGACTCGGCTTTCTGCATCCGGTTGCGCGGGGTGCGTCAGAATAATCTGAAGGGTTTCGATCTCGATTTGCCTCTGGGGCAGTGGATCGTGGTGACAGGTCTGAGCGGATCCGGCAAAAGTTCACTGGCCTTCGATACCCTCTATGCCGAGGGGCAGCGACGCTACATCGAGACGTTCTCGCCCTACGCTCGTCAGTTCTTCGACCGGATGGATAAGCCTGCGGTGGATCGGATTGAGAATATTCCGCCGGCGATCGCTATTGAGCAGTGCAATTCCGTCCGTTCCACGCGCAGTACGGTGGGGACCATGACGGAGATTTGCGACCACATGAAGGTGGTGTGGCCTCACATCGCCCGCCCCCATTGCCGTCAGTGCGGAAACACGGTCCATGCTGAGCCTCCGGATCGTGTCTGGGAGACGGTGTTGCAACGGGTGGAGGCGGGCCAATGGTCCGGCGATCGCACTGCCGATGCGTTGGTCACCTTCGAGTTGCCGCTCTCCGAAAAGATGGGGTTGGCCGAGCAGTTCCAATTGATGACCCAGCAGGGGTTCCAACGGATGGTGATCGACGGCCAGGTCCTGCGACTGGAAGACGGTTTGAGTACGGTGAAACCGGGTGCGGGCAGCGTTCAGATTATCGCAGATCGGTTGCGGTTGGAACCCGGACAACGCAATCGCTTTCGTGAAGCCTGTGAGACGGCTTACCGCTACGGTCAGGGACACTTGTCGGTCTGGAGTTTTCAAGGGACCGCGGCGGTCTCACCTCACCCGTTCTCCCAGAAACTTCATTGCGCGAGCTGTAATCTGGACGCCCCCGAGGCCAAGCCGGCCCTGTTTTCTTTCAATCATCCGCTGGGTGCCTGTCCCGCGTGCAAGGGGTTCGGACGTATCATCTCTATCGATCCCACACTGGCTATCCCGGATACCTCAAAGTCCATTGAAGGGGGAGTGGTGAAGCCCTGGCAGACCGGCATGGGAATGGAGTGTCAGAACGACATGATGCGCAAGGTCCGCAGTGCGGGCATTCCGACCCGGGTGCCGTTTCGAGAAATGTCCGAGGAGCAACAGCGCTGGGTCATGGACGGGGAATCCGACTACGATCCCAAGGATCCTGAGAAGTCGTGGCCGAACAAATGGTACGGGGTGAGGGGTTACTTCCGCTGGTTGGAGAGCAAGGCCTATAAGATGCACGTGCGGGTGATGCTGTCGCGGTACCGAAGCTATCAAACGTGCTCCGAGTGCCAGGGCCGTCGCTTGCGTCCTGAGGCATTGGCCTTCCGTTGGACTCCTCCGGGTCAATCCCGATCGCTAGACTTGGCCGGCTTCTACGGTCTGCCAATTCGAGAGGCACTGGGCCTTCTGGAGGGGGCCGCCCAGACCTTGAATCTGCCGTCGAAGGATCCCATTGGCTTGGTCTTCGCTGAGGTGCGAGCCCGCTTGGCTTACCTGGAGTCGGTCGGATTGGGTTACCTGACCGTAGATCGGACCACCCGCACTTTGAGTGGCGGAGAGACAGCACGGGTCAACCTGACGACCTGCCTGGGGACGCGCTTGGTTAACACGCTCTATGTCCTGGATGAACCGAGTGTTGGTTTACACCCGCGCGACAGCCAACGGTTGATTCGCGTGCTCCAGACGCTCCGGGATGCCGGCAACACGGTGGTTGTGGTGGAGCACGAACCCGAGGTGATGCGTGCAGCTGACCAGATTGTGGATATCGGTCCCGGGCAGGGAGCCCAAGGGGGGCATGTGCTGTTTCAAGGGTCGCCCCGGGCCTTGGAGTCGGCTGTGGGTTCGCTGACGGGCGATTACTTGTCCGGGCGTCGTAGCGTCGGAGAGTCCCGCCTGCGGCCGGTTCCTTTGCCGTACATCGGCGTTGTGAAAGGCGCCACGAAAGCCACCTCTCGCAGCACGGTGCCGGAATCGGCGCGCGCAAACCTCGGCGTGCTGCGGGAGGCCCTGCCGACGATCCGATACCCAGCCACCATTTCTGCGCTGGTGATTCGCCATGCGACGGCCCATTGCCTCAAAGACCTTACTGTCACGGTGCCGTTGGGGCGTTTGGTGGGAGTTAGTGGAGTGAGCGGCTCGGGCAAGACCACGTTAATCCGGGAGATCTTGTTGCCCTTGTTGGAGGCCCGGCTCAACTCGGGGGATCCGACTACAAGCCTCGAAGAAGAAGTCGACAGCGAATCGATCGGAGAGGCCCAGTCGGCCTTGCTCTCGGCGGAGTTGGAGGGGGCTGAACACCTGGGAGCGGTAGTGCTGGTAGATCAGTCTCTCTTGGGTCGCACTCCGAGGTCCAATCCGGCCGTATACATTGGGGCTTTTGACGACATCCGCGATTTCTATGCGGCCAGTCCTGAGGCGCTAGCCAACGAAATGCCGGCCGGCTGCTTCAGTTTTAATTCTAAGCGCGGCCAATGTGAGACCTGTCGAGGAGCCGGTTTTGAGAAGATCGAAATGCAATTCTTGAGCGATGTGCTCATCCGCTGCGCGGCGTGCGGCGGTTGCCGATATCAGGCTCGGGTGGCTGCTGTGAAGGTGGCCCCTCCCGACGGTTTGGGTCTCTCGGCCCTGTCGATCTCCGACATTCTGGATGCGACGGTTGAGGAGGCGGTGCGCTTCTTGGCTGCCTTCCCGGATTCCAAGTCTGCGCGTCGGGCCCTGATGAAGTTCTCTCTCCTGACCGAGGTGGGCTTGGGTTATCTTCGGCTCGGGCAACCGCTCAATACGCTGTCGGGCGGCGAGAGTCAGAGACTTAAGCTCGTCAGTCACCTGGTCGCCACTCCGGCGGCAGCGTCTACTGCGCCCTCTGCGCCAGTGTCGCCCCCGGTTTCTCGGCGTCGAGCCGCATCGGGGCCAGCAGTGGGATCGGGAGCAATGGGCGGATTGAAGCCGACCCTCTTTCTGTTTGATGAACCGACCACAGGCCTGCATTTAGAAGATGTGAGGATCTTGCTGATGGTGTTTCAGCGCCTGGTCGATCAGGGTCATTCGGTGGTTCTCATTGAGCACCACATGGAGCTGTTGCGCTGTGTGGATTGGTTGATTGATCTGGGCCCAGAATCCGGAGATCAGGGCGGACAAATTATGGCGGCCGGTCCACCAGACCACGTGGCCTCGGTGCCCGAAAGTCGCACTGCGCCCTTCCTGCGAGCCTAGGTGCCGACCGTTCTCAGGGTCCGCCGTCAAAACCCCTCCACTGTAAATCCCTCGGCTTGACCCTGTCAGTGCAGAGGGTGAGCCTCAGAGGCGTTTCCCTGTGTTTACCCTGCTTTTTTGCATCCAGTCGATGTTTCCTCGCCCGGCGGCCGCTGTTTTCGCCGTTGCTGTCGGGATCTGGAGCACCCTCGCGCTGAGGGCGGAGGTGACCTCTCCTGCAACCAACGCAGCAACCGAGATTCAGTCCCAGTTCCTGAAGCCAGGGCCGGGAGGCACCGCTGGCTTCACAGGACTCGATTCTCCGCAGACCGGGTTAAATTTCACCAATCGTCTGGCAGGCGACGCCTTTCTGACCAATGCGGTGGCCAACAATGGATCCGGGCTGGCCATCGGCGATGTCGATGGGGACGGACGACCGGATATTTATTTGTGTGCGCTCCAAGGTCCCAATCGATTGTTTCGCAACCGGGGGGATTTCCGTTTCGAGGAAGAGACGATCGGGGCGGCCGCTTGCCCGGATCAATTGTCCACGGGAGCCGTGTTGGTGGATGTGGAGGGGGACGGAGATTTGGACTTATTGGTCAATGGCGTCGCTTCGGGGACCCGGCTTTTTCTGAATTCGGGAAAGGGGGTTTTTTCTGAGGTGACCGATTCGGGGTTGTCGCGATCGGCTACGCCCATGTCGATGGCTTTGGCTGACATCGATGGTGATGGCGACCTCGACCTGTACTGCGCCCACTACAGCGACATGGTCGCCTTGGCGGACCCCACGGTGCAGGTGAGCATCGCCCACGTAGGGGGTGTTCCCCGCATTTCTCAGGTGAATGGGCAGCCGGCAACCCATCCGCGCTGGTTGGGTCGTTTCCGGGTGGGGCCTGAGGGCGAGGTTGTGGAGTTGCCCGAGTCCGATGGCTTGTATCGCAACGATGGCGGTGGCCACTTCACGCTGTTGACCCACGTCCCGGGGACGTTTCTGGATGATCAAGGAAAACCAATGGACCCGCCCAGGGACTGGGGATTGGGAGTTCAATTTCGGGATCTCAACGGCGACCGGTTTCCGGATCTGATCGTCTCCAATGACAATGGTTCGCCGGACCGTTTCTGGATCAATACGGGTCGGGGCACCTTCCGAGCCCTAGCGACCGATGCTGTGAGGCACGGGAGCCGTTCGTCGATGGGACTCGATGTGGCTGACGTTGACCGCGACGGACAAGATGACGTCCTCATCGTGGACATGCTGGCCCGAGATTCAGCGACCCGGATGCGGCATGCCGGCCGCGGCGGGCCCGGCTCCACCCCTCCTGAGCCTGTGGAGGTTCGCCCGGTGTTCAATCGAAACTCATTGTTCTTGGGACGGGGCCAAGAGAGTTATGTCGAGACGGCCCTCATGGCCGGAGTCGCGGCCACCGATTGGTCTTGGTGTCCTGCCTTTATCGACGTGGATCTCGATGGGCACGAAGACCTGCTCATCACCAACGGGTTCGACCAGGATGTGCTCGACCAAGACGCTCCCGAGGCCTTTCACCGGCGTAAGTGGACCCCCGAGCAAGTGCGCCGCCACCGACAGTTCTATCCGCAGTGGCGGACCCCGAACGCGGCGTTTCGAAACCTCGGGTCCGGACGGTTTGAACCCGCCGGCGAGGCCTGGGGATTCGCCGCGACCGAGGTGGCGCACGGAATGGCCCTGGCCGATCTGGATGGCGACGGAGATTTAGACGTGGTGGTGAACGGCTTCAATGCTCCGGCTCAGTTGTATCGCAACAATGCAGTGGCACCGCGGGTGGTCGTTCGACTCCAGGGGCGTGGGGCCAATCGGCAAGGTATTGGTTCACGGTTGCTGTGGACGAGCGGGGGGATGACCCAGTCGCAGGAGATCATCGCCGGTGGCCGTTACCTCTCCGGGGAGCCTTCGGAACGGGTCTTTGCAGCCTTGGGTGCGAGTGGGTCAAAACACTCTTTGGAGGTGCGATGGCGGAGCGGAGCGGTGAGTCGATTCCAGGGCCTCGAGGCCAATCGCCAGTATCAGATTGTGGAACCGCCATTCACTGGTGACTCCGCCGAAAAGCCACCCACACGGCCGGCACCACAATTCATCGAGTGGGAGGGCTGGCCTCAGCCGATTCACACCGAGGCCCCGTTCGATGACTGGGCTCGGCAACCGGGATTGCCTCATCGCCCGAGTCGTGGCGGGCCAGTGGTCAGCGCGTACGATTTTAATGGGGATGGCTGGGAGGACTTGTTGGTTGGAGCCGGGCGGGGGGGACGCCTGAGTGTCTTTGTTAATCAGCAAGGCCGGTCGCTGGTGCGATTGGACGGTGCGGGGGCCGCTTCGGGTGATCACACCTCGCTGGTCGGGTGGGACAATGGCTTGGGTAATCACCAATTTTTGGTGGGGATCTCCAACGAGGAATCCGCAGGCAAGGAGCCCAGCCAGATCCAGGTTTTTTCACCGACGGTCGCACCGACGATGCTTCCGGTGGGTCTCTTCAGCATGGGAGCCATTGTGCTGGCAGACATGGATCAGGACGGCGACCTCGATGGGTTTGTCGCCGGCCGAGGGATGCCAGGGCGGTTTCCCGAAGCAGCGTCTTCTGTGTGCCTGAGGAACGATCACGGAACCCTGGTGGTGGCCGACGACTGGAGCGTGCCATTCCGCAATTTGGGGCGGGTGAGTGGGGCGGTGTTCGTGGATATCGACAACGATGGCGACAGCGATTTGGTGCTTTCCCTAGAGTGGGGATCTCTGCGGTGTTTTCTCAATCAGGGTGGTCGCTTTGAGGACGTCTCCGAGTCGTGGGGCCTCAAGAACCAGACCGGTCTTTGGAACTGTCTGGCCGTGGGTGATCTCGATGGCGATGGCCGCGTGGATTTGGTGGCGGGCAATGTGGGGCGGAACACCGAATACGAGTTGGTTCAACCGGCCCGCATGGGCCTCGTTTTTGGGGAATGGTTGGGAGAGGGAACCTTGCAGGTAATGGAAGTGTGGGAACGTCAGGGAGTTCGCCGTCCGTTCCGCGATCGCAATTGGTTGGCGACGGTCTTTCCGGACCTTCCGCAGCGTTTTCCTACCCACCGGGCCTTTGGCGAGGCGACGGAGTCAGCAATTTTGGAGGGCAGGGTGGGGGCCGTGCGTCGACTGGAGGTTACCGAGTTCGAATCGGCTATTTTTCTGAATCGCGGAGGGCGGTTTGAGCGGCGCTCGTTGCCGCGAGAGGCGCAAGAGTCTCCGGTCTTCGCCATCGCCGTGGCCGATTTTGACGGAGACGGGCGAGAGGATTTGCTGCTGGCCCAGAATCGGACTGAGCGCGTCAGCCCTATGAGTCGCGACGACAATGGGCGTGGCCTTTGGCTGCGCGGCATCGGCGCGGGAGAATTTCGTGCGGTTCGGCCCGCGGAATCCGGAATTCACGCCGAGGGTGATCAGCGCGGTGTGACGGTGCTGGATGTGGATCAGGACGGTCGGTTGGATGTGGCTATTTCGCAGAATCAGGGGCCTACCCGCCTGTACCGCAACACTCGAGCTACGCCGGGTCTGCGCGTTCGTCTTCAAGGATCCGTCGCCAACCCGTCCGGAATCGGAGCCCAACTGCGCCTCCGATACGCCGACGGTACCGATGGAGCGGTGAAGACGGTCTTGGCGGGGTCGGGTTCGGGCGGGCAGGACGGATGGGTTCTGGTGCTCGCTGTGCCGCAGCCTGCCACCGAGCTTCGTATTCGTTGGCCAGGCGGGCGGCAACAGACCGTTCCAGTGCGTCCAAACGACCGCGAACTCTCGGTGAAGGGGCCTTGATCCTGAATTAAAGCAGGGGTCCTGCTGCTCGATTTCGGAAATCGTCTTTCTTCGGGGCTTGTTTCGGGTGATGTTGGCCGAGATGGATTCGAAACAGCTGGCTCTCGCCTGCAGGGCGTTGGCCGACAACAAGAAGGCAGAAAATCTGATCGTGCTGGACGTCCGGGAGGTATCTACCGTGACCGACTTCTTCGTGATCGCCACCGGCAGCAGTGAGCCGCACCTGCGTGCTATCGAGAATGAGATTCTCGATGGTCTTCGCAAGGAGCATGAACTGAAACCGGTGCACACCGAAGGCTCTGCGCAGTCCAATTGGATTGTCGCCGATTTCTTTGACGTCATCGTCCACATCATGAAGGCCGATGTGCGTGCGCATTACGACATCGAGGGCTTGTGGGCCGATGCCGCACAGGTCAAGCCTCCGGCCGTACGAAAGAAAGCGATCAAGAAGGAGTAATACCTTCCTTTTGGGTCCAATTCCGTGAATCCCTCCGACTCCTCTATCCACGCTTGGAAGACGATGGCGGTTCGGTCGGGACTTTGCCTGTTGCTCGGGACCCTGGGTTGGGCACTGGCAAGTCGGTGGCCGACGGTATCTACCGCCGCCTTCATGTTCGCATTCCTTTTCGGGGGATGGGACCTGACTCGGGAAGTGTGGATCGACCTCCGTCGGCTGCACTTCGACACGCACTTCCTGATGATTCTGGTGGTGCCCGGCTCGGTGGCCGTGGGTGCGTTGGGGGAGGCCGCCTTGTTGTTGTTTCTTTTCTCGGCGTCTTCAGCGATGGAGAGTTTTGCCGCAGGTCGGACCCGTCGTGAAATCGATGCACTTCTGAAGAGCGCCCCGAAAACCGCAAGACTCTTGGTCGGCGACTCCGAAAGTGTGGTGGCTGTAGAGACCCTCAAACTGGGAGATGTGATTCGGGTCACCGCCGGCGAACTGGCACCGGTAGACTTGGTGGTGCTGCGAGGTCAGAGCGCCTGCGACGAATCCTCTCTGACGGGGGAATCGGAGGCCGTGCCTAAGGCCCCGAGCGATTCGGTGATGGGAGGCACCCTCAATTTGTGGGGCGTTTTGGAGGGGCGCGTCTTGCGTCCGGTCGGTGACAGCGCCCTTCACCGCATCTTGAATCTCATCAATGAGGCGCGGCACCTGAAGTCGCCCTCTCAACGCCTCACCGATCGCTTCGGGACGACGTATACGGTCTTGGTCTTGTCCGCGTGCCTGATCACGTTTTTGTATCAATGGCATTGGGCCGGTCGCCCTCCTTTCTTTGATAAGGGAGATGAGTTCAGTGCTTTCTATCGAGCCATGACGCTCCTCGTGGTGCTGTCGCCGTGCGCCCTCGTCTTGTCGGTGCCGTCGGCCATCCTTTCGGCCATCGCTTCGGGTGCCCGACGTGGCATCCTCTTTCGCGGTGGGGCCGCCATCGAAAATTTGGCAGGGATTCAGGTGGTGGCGTTTGACAAGACCGGAACCCTCACCGAAGGCCGTTTGATCTTGGAGCGTATCGAAGTTCTGGCGGGCACCGAAATTGAGGCGTCCGAGGCTGCTTCGGCGCTGGCCCGGGTCTCTAATCATCCGGTCTCGCGATCCATTGCCCGCTGGGCCGACAGTCGGGGGATTTTAGCGGAGAGCGTGGCGGGCACCGAAACCGTGGCAGGCCAAGGACTCTCGGGCCAATGGCGCGGGCGGCAAATGTTTCTGGGCAACCGCGATTTCGTGTCCCACCTGTCAGGACTCCCCTCCGTGCCCCTGCCTCCTCCGGTGGAGAAAGCCTCGGAAACGTGGATTGCCGGGCCCGGTCTTTTGGCGCGTTTGGTGCTCAAAGATGCCCTGCGCGCCAGTTCCAAAGCCGTCGTGGGACAACTGCGTGCGGCCGGGCTCCGCACAGTGATGCTCACTGGCGATCGGTTGGCACCGGCTCAGGAAATGGGTGCAGCCGCGGGTGTGGATGAGGTGCGAGCGGCTCTCAAGCCGGAGGACAAGGTCGCGGCCATACGGGAATTCCAGCAGCAGGGCCATGGAGTGGCGATGATCGGCGATGGAGTGAATGACGCGCCGTGTCTGGTGGCCGCCGATGTGGGTATTGCCATGGGCGCCCGGGGTTCTGACGCTGCCATCGAGCAGGCCGAGGTGGTTCTCATCAATGACCGGTTGGAGAACTTTCTGGTGGCCCGTGAATTGAGTGTCCAGTCCCGCCGTATCATCCGCCAGAATATCGCTCTTTCATTGGGGACTATCTTGGTCATGGCGGTGGTATCGCTGACCTTGTCGCGCCTCCCCTTGTCAGTCGGTGTGGCGGTGCATGAGGGAAGCACGGTGTTGGTCGTCCTCAATAGCCT
Organism: Verrucomicrobiales bacterium; assembly: GCA_005789375.1. Next base: position 9,387 of record SXXZ01000222.1, read on the forward strand.
GCGTCTGCTCCGGGTTCGTGCGGTGGTGCCGGCTTAATCGAACCTGAGCATCCCACTTGGGGCAGTGGGATGTGAGAACGTGGTTTCGAGGTTATCGGAGGGTGGCCAGGTATTCGATCAGATCACGCAACTCGCGGGAGGTGAGTGCTGCCGCCAAGCCCTCCGGCATGGCACTGGGGCCGCGTTCCCGTCGGGCGATGTCTCCCAGGGGGATCTTTCGGACCATCAACGTGCCTTCGTCGGTCGTGGTTTCAAGGGAAAGTAGGCCCTCCGACTCGCCTTTGACGGTACCGCCGATCTGGGTTCCGTCCTGGAGGGTTAAGGCCACGGTCTCGAATTGAGGCGCGATTTTTTGATTGGGCCAGACGATGCTTTCCAACAGGTACTCACGGCTTTGCCGGCCTCCGATGCCGTCCAGTTTGGGGCCCACCGTGCCCCCGTCGTTGGCGATCTGATGACAGCGAAGACACTGCGCGGTGGGGTGTTCGCGAAACACCTTTCGGCCTCGCGATGCGTCTCCCCCGAGCAAACAGGCCCGGAAGGCGGCGAGGGAGTTAGTGGATCCAGGCTCGGCCGCTCTGGGCGGGAGGGCGTTGGAGAGGGAGGTCCGGGCCACCGCTTCCCGGAGATCCAGTTCGAGTTCTGGGGGGAGTTTTCCGGTTTTCCAACGTTCGATGGCCTCACCCAACACCGGAAGTACGGACTCGTGATCGAGCGTGCCCAGCACTGTCAGGGCGATTTGCGCGGTCTTTAGGGAATTTCCCGAGGTGGCCCGCTGCACGAGATTCGAGAGCAGGGTTGTCGACTCGGCCCCGGCAGCGAGTCGGTCCAAGTAGGGCAGGGCGGCGGATTGGAGTTCAGGGTCTTTGAGGGCGATGCGGAGCACGTCGTCGGCCTGACCGGCCCGCAGTTCGGCCAGGGTCTCCACGATGGCACGGCGGATTTTTACAGGTGTCGAGGTTCGGAGGAATAGATCGAAGAGCGGCGTGCTTGCTTCTCGCGTCCGGAGTTTCAAGGCGGTGGCCACCACTGCCAATTGCACCTCCATCGACGAAGGATCACCCCCCAGACGCAGCCCGTATTCGTCGGGAGTTTCCGGGTTCATGATTTCTCCGGCCACCCGGAGGAAGGCCCGTTTGGCGGCTTCGGTGTTGCGTTTAAAGGTCTGAGCTTCGGCGAAGTCGAGTGAACGCCCTAGATCCGAGGGGAGTTGAGGCAAGGGCATCGCAGCCGTGCCCCGGCCGCTGGTGGCTTCGAGGGCGGCGGCCAGCAGCGGGTTCGATGGAGCGGGCGGTGCCTTCTTCGGA
>SXXZ01000223.1 GCA_005789375.1 Verrucomicrobiales bacterium
ATGCAGGCTAAGCTGGTGGCGTCGCCGCTACCGAGGTCTTCCTCCAGGGCCTGAATTAGGGCCGTTCGAATCAGTTGAGGATCCAAGTGCTCCACGACGGGAGGCTGCAAGAGTCTACGTCGGAGGCGCAATCGACAAAGCAGTGGCAATGCAGTGGCAATGCGTCGGCGGTAGGACGAATTCTGAAAAAGAGAAGGGGCTCCGAAGGGTTAAAGCTTCGGAGCCCCTTGACTTGACCGTTCGATTGGCCGGCCGATTGGCCGTTAGGAGTGGGTCTCCTGATTTTTATCTCTTACTGGAGAGCCTCGAACACTTTGCCCACCATGTCTTTGCTCGGGGTCAGGGTCTTGGAACCGGGCTTCCACTTAGCCGGGCAGGCCTGATCGGGATGGCCGACGAGGTAGGCGTTGGCTTCCATCTTCCGCAGCAACTCCGAAGCATCACGTCCCACGTTGTAGAAGTTGATCTCGCTGGAGACCAAGGTGCCTGCAGGATTGATGATGAACGTGCCGCGGAGGGCCAAGCCGCTGCCACAGTCGTAGACTCCAAAGATCTTGGAAACCGCACCCGTCGGATCGGCGGCCAGCGGGTAATGCACATCGGCCAGAAGCTTCTCTGAATTGCGCCATGCCAGGTGCGCGTACTTGGTGTCGGTGGACACGCCATACACATCGCAGCCGAGATCCTTCAGTTTGGAGTGGACCACAGCCATGTCGGCCAGTTCGGTGGGGCAGACGAACGTGAAGTCGGCGGGGTAGAACACCAACACAGTCCAGCGGCCGATCTGCTTGGATGCCTCGAGGGAGAACTTGCCGAAATCGCCTGCGGCGGGATCGTAAGTTTCCATCTCGAAGTGGGGGACGTTTTGACCGACTCGAAGGGTAATCTGTTCGCTCATATCGACGGGGTTAGATGACAAAGTGGCAGGATTGAGTGTTTCCCGGCGTCGGGCCGGGTGCAGAAAATCGATAGCATGTTCCGCTGGAGGTGCAATCGGATGAGGTGCTTTTTTTGACGAATCCGGATTATGCGATAGATTCGTTAATGATTTTCCTGACCCGATTGCCCCGATTTTTGCTGTTGCCGATGCTGTGTTCGTCGCTGATGGCCGCCGAATCGTGGGACCAATGGCGTGGCCCCAATCGGGACGGCAGGATTTCCGGTGCGAAATGGCCCGCAGGGCTGGACGAAGCCCGCCTTAAGAAACGTTGGCAGTTACCTCTGGGTCCCAGCTACTCCGGGCCGGTGATGAATGCCGAGCGGGTCTTTATCACCGAGACCGTGGACAAGAAGCGGGAGCAGGTGACGGCATTGCGACGCTCCGATGGTTCTGTGGTTTGGAAGCGGGACTGGGAGGGAGCTATGTCCGTTCCATTCTTTGCTCGATCCAATGGGGATTGGATTCGTGCCACCCCGGCCTTGGATGGCGATACGCTGTATGTTGCTGGCATGCGCGACGTGTTGGTGGCTCTGAACAGCACCGACGGTTCCGAGCGTTGGCGATTGGACTTCGTGAAACGCTTTGGAGCAGACCTACCCACCTTTGGTTTTGTCTCCTCACCCTTGATTGATGGCGACAGTGTTTACGTTCAGGCCGGTGGTGGTGTTGCACGTCTGCGCAAGGCCGATGGGCAGGTGGTGTGGCACGGGGCCCGGGATGGTGGCGGTATGATGGGCAGTGCCTTCGGATCGCCCGTGATCCTCACCCTCGCCGGCAAACGCCAGTTGGTGATCCAGGCGCGGACTCGACTCTTCGGGGTGGCGTTGGAGGATGGTGCCGAATTGTGGTCCCTTCCGGTCGAATCCTTCCGTGGCATGAACATCCTAACGCCGACCTTCGCCGGCAAAGATCGACTCTTCACAGCTGCCTACGGTGGGAAAACTTTGGGCATCGATATCCGTTCGGAGAACGGTGGCTTCCGGGCGGTCCCGGCATGGGAATTTAAGGCGCAAGGCTACATGACCTCCCCGATCATTCATGAGGGACATGCTTACCTCCAGTTGCGGAGCCAACGAGCTCTCTGCATAGAGCTGGCGACGGGCGCCGAGAAGTGGACTACCAGTGAGAGTTTCGGCAAATACTGGAGCATGGTTGCCCAGTCCGATCGTATCCTTGCCTTAGACGAACGCGGGGAGCTGATCTTGTTTAAAGCCACCCCGGAGAAATTTGACGTCCTTTCTCGGCGCAAGGTGGCTGAATCCGATGCCTGGGCCCACCTGGCGGTGGACGGTTCAGAGCTTTACATCCGGGAACTGAAGGCCCTCAGCGTCTGGGATTGGTCGAGCGGCGCGTCTCAGCCCTGAGGTCGCTCAGTTCTGAGATGGAGAACTCACGGAACGGAGGATTAGAAAATGCTGCCTGCTGCCGTGCCGATGACCTGAAGTGGGCCGGCATCCTCTAGTGTTTCGGTGGCCTTTTCGACTTTCTGAAGGGTGAGCTTCAGGTTGCGCAAGAACGCATCATCATTGATGAGCTGACCGACCGTTCCGTTTCCTCGATTCAACTTCTCGGCCACTTCGCGGAGGTTGGTGATCATGTTGGTCGTCTCACGGAACAGCGAGTCATCCACCAGCAGGCGGCCGATGGTTCCTTTACCGGAGTTCATGTCGGCCATCATTTGGCGAGTCGTGGACAAAGTGACCTTCAGGTCTTCGGTAGACGCGATGAGGTTGGTGACCGCCTGGAGCGTCTGAACGTACAAAGTGTCTTGCCTCAGCAGTCGACCCAGCGTGCCTTCCCCCTTGTTGATACCGGTGGTTACGCTGTCGAGGTTGCTCAAGATCGAAGCGATGCGCGGCTGGTTGTCCTTGATCATGTCGGTCATGGGTCCGAGCAGCTTGGTGAAGTCTTCACCGCTGAAGCTCTTGGTCATGTTTTGCATGCCGTCGGCGGCGCTCTCCAGCTTGCTCATGATGGCCGCTAGATCGGGTTGCTCACGGCTTTCTAGCAAGGCTCCTGTGGACACCACCGGAGAGGCGGGGTTACCGAAATCGATGGCCATGAAGTTTTGACCCATCATGCCGGTGAATTTGATGGATGCCTTGCTGTCGGTGCGCACCCCGGCTGCTGGTTCCACAGTCATGGAGACCTCCACCTTGCCATCGGCGATCCGGATTGCTTGGACTCGGCCGACATCTACGCCCGCCAATTTGACCGGATCTCCCACCTTGAGATCCCCCGCGGAGTTGAATCGGGCCTTGATTGGGATACCGCTATCAAAGAAGCGCCCGCCTCCCACCATTTCAAACAGGACGAACGCAGCCACGAAGACCAGGGCAAAGAAAATGCCCAGTCGAGTTTCCAGAGAGTTTTTCATTCAGACCAATTGAGTGACGTTCCTTGCTAGGGATGTCTGCTGCAGAACGCTAGAAAGGCAACCATGTTCAAGTCAATGTCGACCGGTTACCGCCAACGGCCGTCTAGCGCTGCATTCCGCCCGCTGGTCAAGTATCCGTCAAAAAACCCCGGGCCACAAGGGTGGCACCGGGGTTGGACCGGAATCCCTATTCTACCATGTATCAGGCGAAGGTATTCTTGCGATAGGCACCCATCGTTGGGGCATCCGGGTTCACTTCGGGTCCGAAGTACCGCAGGCAAACCAAGGGTTCGGTTTCACTGGTGTTCTCGAAGGTGACACCGGCTTTGGCACCGTCTTCGGTGCAGAAGTATTCGTCTTCGGTCAGCTCGTGGAAGCGGATGAGCTTCGGGCTGTTGAGCGGCTGACCGTTGATCTTACCGCTGCCTTGGACGCAAATCAGGCCATAGGCACCCTTGTCGGGGATCGTGGCCTTCATGCCCGGATCCACCGTGAGCTCCTTGGCGGTGAAGAGCTGCTCGCCGTCCACTTTGCCGTACACGATCCAGCGGTCGACAAAGCCTTCTTTGCGAGTGTCAGCCACCGGCACGGGCTCGAGGTAGTGGTTGTCCTTGAAATTCGGATCCACGTTCTTGTCCCAATCCAACTGTTCGACGATGAAGTCGATATCCTGATGGTACTTCTTGGGCATGTCCTTCACCAGCAGGCTCCAGGGCACATAGCGTCCCTCGACCAAGCTTTGGTACATGCCGAACACGTCGCTACCCCACTGCGGCTCATAGGTGCAGAGGCTTCCCGGGGCGTGGAGGATGCAGGGGTCGATCAGCCAACCGGTGCCGGGCTTGAGGCGGTAGGCCTTGGACAGGTCCAGAATTCCGTTGTCACCCTTGTTCCAGTCTTCGAGGCACTTCCGGACTTGGGCCTTGGTCGTGCCCGGTTCAAATCCCATGAAGGTGTAGGGGAAGTTGTTTCCCACATTGTTGTGCTGGGGCGGAAAGTAGTAGCTCTCGGGCTTGCCTTCCTGACCCACCAACTTGGCCTGCTTGGCCGACTGGTGCATGTGATGGGGAATGGGCCCCATGTTGTCGAAGAACTTGGAGTACACGGGCCAGCGGCCGTACTTCTTCCAAATCGACTTGCCCACCAGAGTGGCCCCGGTGTCTTCGACCGCCTGACGCAAGGTGAAGCGTTCTTTGCCCACGACCACATAGCTCAGGCCCTCATCTGCCACGCGTCCCTCATTGGCCGCCTCGGTTGTCGACGCGAACCAACGTTCATCGATGCCACCGCGGTTCGCCCCGTAGGCGTAGGTGTCATCTGGGTGGAGTTTGAGGCGAAGACCCGGCTGCAGGAAGGAGCGGGGCACCCAGGCCGGAGCCAGGCGCAGCAAACCTCCGGTGCGTGAGAGCTCAGCCTCGACCTTGGACTTGGTGTTCTTCCGGACGGTCTTCAGTTGCGTGACGGTGTTCATCAAAAGCGTTTCTGAGGTTTTGTTCCCTTCGATGACGGGTTGGCCTGGCGAGGTATAACAGACCCCGACCTGAGGGTCAGCGAAGGATGGACCTAAGGTAATCGGGAGGAGGCCGTGACGGCCAAGGGAAAACCGAGGCCTGTTTAAAAAACTCCGAGCTCAATTCGAGTCGGCATCTTGATCTTGGGCTAGGCCTTGAGCGGCTGAATGCGTGGTCAGCTAATCGGAATTATTGGGGCAACAGGCGCAGCACGGACTGCGGCAACTGATTGGCCTGGGCCAACATCGCTGTGGTGGATTGATTGAGAATGTTCTGTCTTGAGAACTCCGTACTCTCGCTAGCCACGTCCACGTCTTTAATGGCCGAGGTGGCGGCCGTGAAGGTCTCGATGGTGGCTGCCAAGTATTCGGAGGCCATGTTGAGGCGGGATTGATTGGCGCCGACATTGGCTCGGTCTGCAGCCAATTGAGTGATGGCCGTTCGCACTGCAGACAGTGCGGTGGTGGCCGCTCCGGTGGTAGAGATGCCGCTGGCACTTTGGGTCACCGCATTGTAGGTCGCTGAAGCGGACCCCAGGTTGATCCCACTCATCACGAAGGCGGTTCCCTCCGAATCGATCACCGATTCGACGTTGGCTGCCGAAAAGAGCGAAACACTGTTGAACTCCTTGTTGGCGAGGTCGGAGATGTAGCTCTTGAGTTGCGAGAACTCATTGTTGTAGAGGGCCCGGTCGGCGTCGCTCTTAGTACCGTCGAGCGAGAGCATGGCTAGTTCGCTCATCCGGTTCAGGGTCTTTGCAACCCGCTTGAGGTAGCCGTCCTGAGTGTTGGAAAAGGATTGGGCGTTGGACACGTTGTCCTTGGCCGCATTGGCACGCTCAAGTTTGGCGTCGAAACGCATGCTGACGGCCAGACCGCCTGCGTCATCGTAAGCGTTTACGATGCGAGAACCGGAGCTGAGTTTGGCCAGCGACTTGGTGAGAGCGGCCGAGGTGCGCGTGAGGTCGTTGGAGGCCGATTGGGCGGCCAAATTGGAGCCAATGGTCATGGGAGTAATTTCTATCGGAGTGGTTTCAGTTCAGTGGAAACCTCAGAGGGGTCGAGAGTGCTTACTGCGGCAACAGTCGCAGCACGGACTGAGGCAACTGATTGGCCTGGGCCAGCATGGCGGTGGTGGATTGATTGAGGATGTTTTGCCGCGAGAACTCAGTGCTTTCGCGGGCGACATCGACATCTTTGATCACCGAGCTGGCGGCGGTGAAATTCTCGATGGTGGCCGCGAGCTGGTCGTTAGCCATGTTAAGCCGGGACTGGAAGGCGCCAATGGTGGCTCGGTCGGCGGCCAATTGGTCGATGGCCTTGCGGATGCCGCTGAGTGCGGTCGTCGCGGCACCGGTCGTTGCGATTGAGCTGCCAGTGACTGCGGTATAGGTGGTAGAGTCCAAGTCCACACCCGTCATGTTGAAGGAGGTGCCCTCGGAATCGATGACGGACGCCACGTTTGACGCCGAGAACAGGCTGACCGAGTTGAACTCCTTGCCGCCCACGTTGCTGATGTAGCTGCTGAGCTGATCGAATTCGTTTTCGTAGAGGGCCCGGTCGGCGTCGCTCTTAGTACCGTCGAGCGAGAGCATGGCCAGTTCGCTCATACGGTTGAGGGTCTTGGACACCCGCTTGAGGTAGCCGTCCTGGGTGTTGGTGAACGACATCGCGTTGGCCACGTTATCCCGGGCG
>SXXZ01000224.1 GCA_005789375.1 Verrucomicrobiales bacterium
GCTCCGAGCGTGGCGAGTGCCAGTCCGCCAAGGCGGATGCCTGCATTGCCAAAAAACTGACGTCGGGTCTGATTCAGTTGAAATTCGAGCAGAGGATTCATAGTCAGTTGCGGGTCACGGTTTCGTCGAGGTTGAGCAGCAAGTTGGCCGTCAGCGTGTAAGCAGCCAGTTCGGTTTCCGGCAAGCCGGCTCGCGGTGCCGATTCACCGACACGGATCGCCTTGCGGGCCGATTCTGGATCCGCCTGATAGCGTTCCAAACAACGGTCCAAGGTGGTCCGAACGACTTCCATCTCCGTCCCGCTGGGCGCACGGGACAGGAGTGTTTTGAAGGCGAACCGAATGCGATCCTCCGGACGGGTTCCGCCCTCGGTCATCATCCGGCTGGCCAACCCGCGTGCGGCCTCAAAGTGCTGGATATCATTGAGGAGCTGCAGGGCCTGCAAGGGAGTGTTGCTGCGCTCACGCCGAGAGCAGAACTGCTCCCGGTTGGGGGCATCGAAGGTGGCCATGAAGGGAGGCGGCGCCGTGCGTTTGAAGAACACGTAAAGGCTGCGACGGTAATGGGAGGAACCCGTTTCTTGACGGTAATTGCGGGTATTGGAACCACTGTAGGCCACCGGCTCCCAAATGTTCGGCGGTTGATAGGGCCGAACTCCCTTCCCTCCTACGGTCCCGTCCAGAAGCCCAGAAACAAACAAGGCATTGTCACGCAACTGCTCGGCATCCAGTCGGAAACGCGGACCACGAGCCAACCAACGATTCTCCGGATCGCGTTGCAGCAGAGCCGGCGGTAGGACCGCCGACTGACGATACGCCGCCGAGGTCACTAGGGAGCGGACCAGTGCCTTCACATCCCAACCGGATTCCTGAAAGGTCACCGCCAGCCAATCCAGTAGTTCGGGATGACTGGGAGGCTCGCCCTGCGAACCAAAATCGTCGGCAGTCTTCACTAGACCCACCCCAAAGAACTGCTGCCAGAATCGGTTCACCGTCACTCGGGCGGTGAGCGGATGATCCGAAGACACCAACCAACGAGCCAAATCGAGGCGGTTCGGGAGCGCTCCAGCCGGCTTCATCGCTGGGAAGACCGCAGGCACTGCACGCCCCACCTTCTCGCCCGGCGCATCGTACTGACCGCGCACCATGACGAAGCTCTCACGAGGTTTGTCCATGTCGCGCCAGATAAAGGTCTGCGGAATCTGATCCCTGAATTTGTCCCGCTGCTGACGCAAGTCCGTCACGGTGGCATTGAGCGGATCCAAAGTGGCCCGGGTTTCCGAACACACCTTGGCCAAGTAATGCTCCCGGAGCATCCGGGTTTGTTCAGGCGTCCGCTGGTCGGCCGTCACGTCCTTGAGGATCTTTCGGAGATTCTCCGGCACTTCCTTGGCCTCCTTGCCCTGGTTCAGAGCAATCCAAGCCGAGAGAGAGAACCGCGGATCCCGAGCTGGATCGATGCGACCCACGATCCCGGCACGATCCCAATGAGCCAACCCTCCATGCTGCGTGTAGGCGACCCCGGTGATGGGTTGTCCGACCTTCAGTCCCAGGGCTTCGATATCGAACTCCAATCGCACCCACTCCCCCGCCTGAGGCAAGGGTCCTGCATGCTGGCGACTGGGCTTGCCTTGGGTGCCCCATTCGGTGGCGCCTGCGTCGCCCCAGACGACACGGTGTTCCCAGTCGCCCTGAAAGAATTGAAGCATGACCATCTTAGGCGTGGAGGCCGGATCCAAACGGACCCAGGCAAACACCTTAGCCGAAGCAGGAACTTCGAGGGACAGGCCCTCATAGACCGCCTGAATCAACCCATCCCCCCGCTGCTTCAGGGCGGACTGCCCGAACTTCACGGGACCCTCAGGCGCTTTTACCCAGGTGGGAGCGCCCTGCACGCGGGCTCCAGTCGGGGTCCCGTCTTCGAGCCAAACCGTCTCGAACTCTCGGGCCGGTGGTTGCGGGTTCAGGGTGGCGGGATCGGTGTAGGACAAGCTCTGAACACGGGCCTCCACCGCCTTCTCCGCCTCTTGAATACCCGCCTCCATTTCGGCGAGTTTCTGAAAATCTTTTTCCGACTTTACCGAAGCCACCGGCGGAGTGCGCAACGCGTTTCCATCCATCGCGGGATCGGCTGCGCTGTGGAAGAACGCATAAAGCGAATAGAACTCCTTCTGGGAGATGGGGTCGAATTTGTGGTCGTGGCAGACGGCACACCCGGCCGTCAACCCCATCCAAGCCTGCGCGGTGGTGGAAGTCCGCTCGACCGCGTAGCGGAACACGAACTCGGCATCGATGGCACCGCCTTCGCCCGTAGTGACATTGTTTCGATTGAAGCCTGTGGCCACCAACTGGTCTTGAGATGGATTGGGCAGAAGATCTCCCGCCAACTGCTCCACGGTGAATTGATCGAAGGGCAAATTGCGGTTGAAGGCCCGGACCACCCAATCGCGGTAAGGCCAGATTTGACGTTCATTATCCAGGTGGAGCCCGTGGGTATCGGCGTAGCGCGCGACGTCGAGCCAATGGCGCCCCATTTGTTCGCCATACTGCGGGCTGTCCATCAAGCGATCCACCCACCGCTCATAGCCCCCGGGACCGGAGTCTGCCAAGAACGCGTCCACTTCGGCCGGTGTGGGCGGGAGCCCCCGGAGGTCCATGCTCAGGCGGCGCAACAACGTCGACGGATCCGCCTCGGGCCCCGGAGACACGCCCTCGCGCCGCCGGCGGTCCGCCAGAAAAACATCAATAGGACCGAAGGCTTTATCCGCAATCAACGGAGGCTGAACCTTGCGGGGCAGTTCAAAAGCCCAGTGTTTCTGGTAGGGAGCGCCCTGTTGAATCCACCGGCGCAAAAGATCTTTCTGGGCGGCGCTGATCGTCTTGTGGGATTCCGGCGGCGGCATGATCGAGTCCGGATCGTTCGTCTCGAGACGCTGCCAGAGTTCACTGGCCTTCAGGTCGCCGGGCCGAATGGCCACTCGGCCCTCTTTGTTGGGGGTAAAGGCTCCCTCTGCAACATCTAGGCGCAAACCCGCTTTGCGCTTCTTGGCATCCAACCCATGACAGGAAAAGCA
>SXXZ01000225.1 GCA_005789375.1 Verrucomicrobiales bacterium
CAACCCATGAAGGAACTGGTGGGATGACCCTTACCATTTATTCTCAGAACGGCTCGTTTTTGCGTGAACATGCCAAGAGTCCCTTCACGTCTGCCTAGCCATGTTGACCCTTGCCGGACCCTCCAACCGTTTTTGCGACGGGATCTCCCGACGGAGTTTTCTCCGGATCGGCGGATTAGGATTGGGAGGATTGAGCCTGCCTCAGTTGCTACGGGCCGAAGCGGCTTCTGGGCTCCGGTCTAACCACAAGGCCGTGATCATGGTGTACCTTCCGGGCGGGCCGCCTCACCAAGACACCTTTGACCTCAAGATGGATGCGCCGGCGGAGATTCGCGGCGAATTCCGCCCGATATCGACCACCGTTCCTGGGTTTCAAATTTGCGAGCATCTCCCGCTATTGGCTAAACAGGCCCAGCGGTATGCGGTGATTCGTTCAATTAGCGACGCGATCGACGACCACTCTGATTTCATGTGCCAGACGGGTCGGCGCAAGGCCGGTGAGCCACCCGGAGGATGGCCGACCTTTGGTGCCAGCGTCTCCCGAGTGCTAGGTACGACCAATGACTCGGTCCCGGCCTTCGTGGGTATGGAACCGCGGATGCAGCACCGGCCTTACAATGCCGCCAATGCGGGCTATGCCGGGATATCGCATGATGCTTTTCGCCCTGCGGCTGACGCCAAGTCCGACATGGTGCTCAATGGCATCACCACCGATCGGTTGGCTGATCGTCGGGCCTTGCTCACCTCTTTCGACCGTTTCCGTCGCGAGGTGGATGCCAGTGGTCTCATGGCTGGGGTGGACGGGTTCAATCAGCAGGCCTTCGGCATGCTGACCTCGAGTCGTCTGCTTGAGGCGCTGAATGTCGAGAAAGAGCCCGCCGCCGTCCGGGAACGCTACGGCAAAGGCGATCCCAAGGTGCATGGCGATGCAGCCCCCATGCTCAATGAGCAGTTCTTGGTCGCCCGCCGATTGGTGGAGGCCGGAGCCCGATTTGTGACCGTGGCCTACGGCTTCTGGGATTATCACGGCAACAATTTCGGCAACGCCCGCAATGACCTGCCTTTGTTGGATCAAGCCCTCAGCGCTCTCATTGCCGACTTGCATGATCGAGGGCTCCAGAACGATGTCAGCGTCATCGCTTGGGGCGAGTTTGGTCGGTCGCCCACGATTAATAAGGATGGCGGTCGCGACCATTGGCCTCGAGCCAGCTGCGCCCTCCTAGCCGGTGGCGGCATGAAGGTGGGGCAGGTGATCGGGGCTACCGATCGTCTGGGTGGCGAACCCAGCGAGCGGCCGGTCCAATTCGGTGAGGTGTTCGCCACGCTTTACCAGAACCTGGGTGTCGATGTGAACAAGGTGACTCTTCCGGACCTCACCGGTCGCCCTCAATTCCTGGTCCCTGAGGGGTGTCAGCCCATGCGTGAGTTGGTTTCTTGATGGGGTTTTCTTCCATGCGCCTTTCATTCGATTTCATGAACTTTTTCTCGATGGTGGTGGTGGCCCACCCTAAGGCCTCGCAAGCGGCCCGGCGGGCCCTTGTGGGAGCGATGACCTTGCTGGTGGCTTTCGTGGTCGGCAGCCCCGGACTGCTCAAGGGTGCAACGCTCGAGTTGCACTATCGGGCCGGAGCGGGTGAGTTGGTCCTCGATTCTCAGGATGCCCGGCAGCAATTGCTGGCCACCTTGAATGGTACCCAGGATATCAGCCGTGAGGTGAGTTGGAGCGCGGAGCCTGCGGGCATTGTCCGGCTCGATACCACGGGCCGCGTTATTCCGGTGGCCGATGGGGCCGCGGTGATCTCAGCCAAGAGCCGTGACGGCGTGACGGCGCGACTTCCGGTCCGCGTCGTTCATGCGGGGCAGCCAGCACCGCTGCACTTCGCCAATCAGATTGTTCCGATTTTCACAAAGAATGGCTGCAATGGTGGCGGGTGCCATGGCAAGGCAGCCGGCCAGAACGGGTTTCGCCTCTCATTGCTCGGCTTCGAGCCAGACGAAGACTACGAACACTTGGTTCGCGAGGCCCGTGGGCGACGTCTGTTTCCGGCCGATCCGCCTCGATCCATGCTCGTGACCAAGGGGACGGCTGAAATGCCGCACGGCGGCGGCAAGCGTCTGGAAATCGGTTCGGATGACTACCGACGGTTGGTGCGCTGGATCGCTCAGGGGATGCCGGCCGGCAAGACCAACGCGGCCACTGTCCAGCGGCTCGAAGTTTTCCCATCAGCGCGGACGTTGGCACTCAATGGTGAGCAGCAGTTGGTCGTGACGGCCCACTACTCGGATGGTTCCACCGAGGACGTCACCCGAAGCTCTCTCTTTGAGGCCAACGACAAGGACATGGCCTCGACCGATGCCAATGGTTTGCTCAAAATCTTCAATCAGCCCGGTGAGTTTGCTGTGATGGTCCGCTATCAGGGTCAAGTAGCCACTTTCCGCGCCACGATTCCTCTTGGGGCCCCCGTGGATCGATTGCCGCTGGCCAAAAACTTCATCGACGAGTTGGTTTTCAAGCAACTCAAACAGGTGGGCATGCCCCCGAGTGAAATTTCCGACAAGTCTACTTTTTTGCGGCGGGTCACGCTCGATGTCGCCGGTCGATTGCCCACCCCCGATGAGGTTCGGGCTTTCGAAGCTGACACGGCCCCGGGTGATCGGGATCGGGTGATCGACCGACTGGTCGCCTCGACGGATTACGCCGATTACTTTGCCGGAAAGTGGGCAGCTCTGCTTCGCAACAAGCGCAGTGAGCCGAAGCATGCTCGCGGCACCATCGTCTTCCACGCCTGGGTTCGTGACAGTCTGGCGATGAATAAGCCCTACGATCGGTTCGTTCGGGATTTGCTGACGGCCTCGGGCGAAGTTTCGGAGAATCCCCCCGTGGCCTGGTTCCGTCAGGTTCGCACCCTTCAGACCCAGTTGGAGGACGTTTCCCAATTATTCCTCGGCCAGCGAATGCAGTGTGCTCAGTGTCATCATCATCCGTATGAAAAGTGGAGTCAGGCCGACTATTGGAGCTTTGGGGCGGCCTTCTCTCAGGTGTCCTACAAACCGGGTGTGCAACCCGGCGAAGAGATCGTCATTCACCGTCGGGGTGAGGCTAAGGCGACCAATAAAAAGAATGGCCAAGCCATGAAGCCCGCCGCCCTGGGACAGTCGGCCTTTGACTTGAGTGTCGATGATGATCCCCGGGTGTTCTTGGCGGATTGGATGACGTCGCCCAAGAACCCCTGGTTTGCCAAAGCGCTGGTCAATCGTTACTGGAAGCATTTCTTTGGGCGAGGCTTGGTGGATCCCGAGGATGACATGCGCGACACCAATCCTCCGAGCAACCCAGAATTGCTCGATGCCTTGGCCGCCCACTTTGTGGCCAGTGGGTTCGACCTGAAGGAACTGGTGCGCACCTTGGCTCGCAGTACCACCTACCAGTTGAGCGCCGAGCCCAATGCCTACAACGCTAAGGATCGCCACCATTTCTCACGCTTTTATCCGCGGCGTTTACCGGCCGAGGTCTTGTTGGATTCGGTGAACACGCTGACGGGTGGACGCAGCCAGTTCGAGGGGCTTCCGTCGGGCACACGAGCCATTTGTCTGCCTGACAACAGCTTTAATGCTCAAAGCTACTTCCTGACCGTATTTGGGCGGCCGGAGGGAAGCAGTGCCTGCGAATGTGAGCGCAGTATGGAAGCTTCCCTCAGCCAGAGCTTACACTTGCTCAATTCCAAGGACATCCAGTCCCGATTGAGTGCTGACGATTCCCGCCCGGCGCGGCTCCAAACCGACAGCCGGCCGGATCCGGTCAAGGTGGGTGAACTGTATCAGTTGGCCTACGCACGATCCCCATCGCTTGAGGAGGTCCAGCGGGCCACCGAATACTTGGCACGCAAGGCTGGGGCATCCAAGCCAGGCAAGGATGCAGCCGAGACTGAGGCCCTTCGGGTTAAAGCTCGCCGTGAAGCGTGGGAGGACCTCAATTGGGCACTCCTGAACACCAAGGAATTTCTCTTCAACCACTGACGCATGTCGCGGGTTTCTTGGGGTCATAAGATCACCGTGGGGTGGTTGTTAGTTGGTTGGTTGTCCATGGCGACTGCCTGGGCGCAGTTGCCATTGGCCAAACTCAACACGGTGTTTCCGCTGGGCGGCGCGGCCGGGTCTATCGTGGAGGTGGCGGTCAGCGGATCGGATCTCGATGAGGCAGACGGATTAATATTCTCGGATCCGCGAGTGACCGCCACTCCCGTGCCCGGAACCACTGACCGTTTTCGGGTCCAGTTGCCGGCTGAACTCTCTGAAGACCGGATCGACCTTCGTGTTCGGGGTCGCTATGGGGTGTCCAATCCGAGGGCCTTTGCAGTCGGGATGCCGGGAACGGAGCTGCGTTGGACCCAGGCTCCTTTGTCGCCGGCCCAGGCCTTCGAGTTGCCGTTGGAGGCAGTGGTCAATGGGCGTGTGGGTGCTCAGGAGGTGCTGTGGTTTCGGTTCCAGGGCGAAGCAGGCCAGGCATTGGGAGTTCAGGTGGAAGCCCGTGAACTGGATTCCAAGTTGGTGACCGACCTGGCGTTGACCGATGCCTCGGGGGCCGAATTATCCCGGGTGCGTCGCCGGGAGTCGTTCGATTTTCGGCTGCCTGCGCGCGGTGTCTACCTCGTGCGATTGAATGATTCTCTCTACCGGGGTGGTGATACCCATGGTTTCAGGTTGAAGTTGACCGCACGCCCGAGTGTGGCCTTCGCCGTGCCGCAGGTGCTGCAGGCGGGGCGTTCCCAACGGACCATCGTGTATGGGCATCGTTTGCCCGGTGGCCAAGCTTCCCGTGTCTTGGGAGCCGATGGGGAACCGATGGAGCAGCGGGAATTGGAGATCGTGGCGCCGGCCGAGCCGGCTCATCCCTCCGCCCTGGTGGGGACGCTCGGACAACCGTCAGCGACTCCGGTGGCATCGGGGTCCTGGCTTTGGCGGGGCTCCGACGGCGTGGTGCCGATGCGGGCTGTGCCGTTTGGTCTTACGGCACTTCCGGTGGTGGCCGGAGCTTCGACAGGTCTGGTTTCCGTCACGCTGCCTTGTGAATTCTCCGCCCTGTTCCCGGCCCGAGGGCATTCGAGTGGGGTGACCTTCGAGGCAAAGAAAGGGGACGTGTTCTGGGTGGAATTGACCTCGGAACGTTGGGGTCATCCGGTCGATCCAATGGCATTCGTTCAACGGGCCAAGACCCCGGAGGCTTCCGCTAAGGCTCCGGTTTGGGTGGACGTGCTGGAGTTGGCCGATACCGAGCAAAATCTAGGCGATCGGGAGTTTCCCACCGCCCATCGGGATGCCGCCGCTCGCTGGGAGGTGCCCGAGACCGGTCAGTACCGTATTCTCGTGCGCGATGGGTTTCGACGGAGTGATGGCACTGAACAATATCCCTACCGGCTCAGCCTTCGCCGGGAAGCTCCGGATTTCCAATTGGTGGTCTTCCCGATGCCGCCGGCCCGTGCGGGTGAGGATCGCAGTATTCCGGTGCTCCCCTCGGTCCTTCGGCGCGACCAGACACTGGCCTTCCGCGTGGTTGCTTTCCGCCGAGATGGTTTTCAGGGCGAGATTGAATTGAGTGCGAGCAACTTGCCTCCGGGCGTTCGGGCTTCCTCTACGCGAATCTTGGCTGCTCAGAACACGGGGGTACTGCTGCTGAGCGCCTCTGCGGAGGCCTCAGGCGTGGCACCATGGCAGTTGGTGGGCAAGGCCTCGGTGGGTTCGGCGAAACTGACCAGGGTCGCGTCGGTTGCCTCGGTGGTCTGGCCTATCATCGATTATAATATTGAGAATCCAGTGGTCCGTCGTTCCCGCGCCTCGGGCCTCGGTGTGGTGACCCAAGAGTTGGCTCCAGTGACGATCCGAGTCGGAGTCGCCACGGGATCGGTCGATGGGGCCACCTGGAAATTCCCGATCCAAATTGAACGGCGTGGGGAGTTTCAAGGGGCCTTTAAATTGAAGGCCGTGGGACAAACTGCGTTGGACAAGGTTCAGGAGATGAGTGTTCCGGAAAAGGCCACCAACATGGTGGCCGAGGTGTCTCTGGG
Organism: Verrucomicrobiales bacterium; assembly: GCA_005789375.1. Next base: position 6,063 of record SXXZ01000225.1, read on the forward strand.
CGAGGCTCGACTCCCGTCGGGAACTCACACGCTTTGGCTGCAGGGGAGTCTGATCGGGAAATACCGTCAGGCACCCGAAGCCTTAGTGTCGGCAGAGGCGGAGTTGAAGGCGGCCGAGCAGGCGTTGTCGGCCGCTAAGCCGGAAGGGAAGGCCGCCGCCGAAACCCGCAAGAAGGAAGCCGAGGCCCGTCGCAAGGCCGCTGAAGAAAAGGCCAAGCCCCGCGATCTGACCCTGGCCATTTGGTCGGAGCCCTTCAATGTGACGGTGGGTAGCGTCGCTAAGCCGGAGGTCAAACCGTGAAGTCCCTAAACAGACGTCGGTGTGGATGGTGGGCTGCTTGGGTCATCACTCTCGGGTGGGCCGCGATCAATTCGGTGTCAGCCGCCGTTAATCCGATCTCTATACGTAACCGGGTCGGTGATACGAATGCCGCGGTTGGCTTTCAGAAGGACATCCTCCCGATGTTTCAGGCAAACTGCCTCCCGTGCCATAATCAGACCCGTGCCAAGGCAGGACTGAATTTGGAGACTGCGGCTTCCCTCTTGCGCGGGGGCGACACCGGTCCTGGCGCGGTGTCCGGGAAACCGGCCGAGAGTCTGGTTCTCAAGTCCGCAGCGCATCAGGTTGAAGACTTGGTGATGCCACCGGCGGGTAACAAATCCAATGCCCGGGATTTGACTCCTGAAGAGTTGGGGATGCTCTGGCGCTGGATCGAGCAGGGTGCCAAGGCCGATCGGGCCGTCGTGGTGGAACCCGCGTGGAAGCCGATTTCCACCGAATGGAAATCTAGTTTTGCTGTGGCCCTCGATTCCGAGGGCGGCACGGTGGCGGTTGCTCGGGCCAATCGGGTCAGCGTAATAGAGGTAGCCACCGGCAAAACGGTGGGGCTCTTGCAAGACCCGTCCCTCGATGGGGCCAGCCAGCGCGATGTGGTCGGAGCTCTGGCCTTCAGCCCTGATGATCAATGGCTGGCGACGGCCGGATTCCGCGAGGTGCGTTTGTGGCAACGGCGTCCGGTGACCGTTGAGTCGATGGTGTCTGTTCCAGCCAAGTCGTCTTGGGTGGCGGCCTCTTTTTCGCCGGATGGCACTGCGGTGGCCTCGGTGACGGCCTTGGGGTTTTTGGAAGTCCGTTCCAATCCGTGGTCGCGTGCGCTGGGTGCAGGGTCGCTGAAGGGGGCGTCGCCGAGCACCTCGTTGTCGAAAGTTCGGCTTGGGTGGTCTCCCGATGGGCGCTGGTTGGCGGTCGTCTCCGGTCGTGAGTGGTGGAACGTCTCGATCACCAAGACGGGGCTATCGTTTTCCAAGGCGATGGCACTGCCGGTCGAACCGACGGGAATGGCCTGGGTCCCTGGAGAAGATCAATGGTGGGTAACCTATGGCTCCGCCCATGCGGCTCAGCGGTTGCGACGAACCGGTGATGGCTCGGGAAGCGGAAACTGGGTGCTCGAAGACGCTCCCGGAATCCCTTTATCGGTAAGCATACTAACGGCGGACACCGCGACGGGAGGTGCACTTTGGTTGTCGGATTCCAATGGGGTCGTCCAAAAATGGACTCAAAGTTCGGCCACTCAGCGGCGGTTGTCCGCTCCGGTCCGGTCTTTGCTTTGGGATCGGTCGGGATCCAATGGGATCGCACTTCTGGCGGATGGTTCCGCGGAGACGGTCTTTCGCACTCTTTCCCTCACCAATGGGGCCCGCATGGCAGGCGATCCCCGACTCTCGGTCGAGGTGGCGCGGGAGGAGGCGGAGTTGGGGCGGAGTAAGTTGGAATTGACCGCGGCAGGAACTTGGATCCAAGAGGCCCAAACGGCGGTGACCAACGCTCAGACTGCTTTGGGCAAAGCGCGTGAGAAGCGCGATCTCGCCACAAAAACGCTTTCTGAACGGGAGAAGGAGTGGTCGGACCAGAATGCTCTCGCTGCCACGGCCACTCGGGAACGGGATTCGGCTGCGGCTGAATTGACCAAGATCCAGGCGGAATCTCAGGAGGCCAGCAATTCGGTGCAGAAGGCGACCGCCCTGGCCAAGGGATCGCCTGAATTAGCGTTGAAGGCCTTGGACGACGTCATCGCGAAGGCTGTGGTGTTGGGCCGTCGCAAGGCCGCGTTGGAGCGGGCCGAAATTGAAGTGCCGCCGCGTCGTAAGAAGGCTGAGGAGCAATTGGCCGTCGCCCAGAAAAAAGCGGGCGAGCTGAAGGGGGCATTAGACAAGGCTCGTATCGCGGCCGAAGGCACTGTGCAAGATGTTGTCCTCGCGGAGAAAAACGTCGTGACGACGACGGCTTCCGTGGCCTCGACCCAGGCCGAAAAGACTGTGGCTCAAGAGCGGGTGAGTCGGTCGGAGGCCCGGATCCAGGCGCTTCAGGCTCAATGGAATCGATCCAAGTCCCAACCCTTCCAGAGTGCTGCCGTGTCCCCCTCGGGAGGGGCGCTGTTAACGGTGGGTGCCGATGGATTGTGGACCCAGTGGCATTCGAACATCGGCAGAGCCGTGAGCACCTTTGCTGTCGGTCAAGGAGCGCCGCTGGCCTTGGTGGCTCTGAGTGAGGACGAGTTTTTGGCCGCGTTCCCGGATGGCCTCAGCCGTATCCAGACTGCACGCCCGTGGTTCCTGCGGCAGACCTTGGCGGGGACACCCCTGGCTCCCGCCTTTGCTGACCGTGTTAACGCGCTGGCCTTCAGTCCGGATGGCACCCTGTTGGCGACCGGTGGCGGTGAGCCCTCGAGGTCCGGCGAAGTTAAATTGTGGAAGTTGCCCGATGGCTCGGTCGCTCAGGATCTGGGAAGCCTGCATAGCGATGCGGTGACTTCATTGGCGTTCTCACCGCGCGGTGACCGCTTGGCTAGCGCCGGGGCCGATCGATTCGCCAGGATCACCGTGCTGACGACCAATAAACCCCGCTTCAATCTGGAGGGACACACCCACCATGTCATTGGAGTGGCTTGGGCTCCCGACAGCAGCGTCTTGGCGACCGCTGGAGCCGAGGGAACGGTCAAGTTGTGGAATCCTCGCACCGGTGAACGTCGCAAGAATATCGACGGCTTTGGCAAAGAGGTGACCGGACTTCAGGCAGCCGGTCAGGCCTTGCGATTTGTGGCTGTGAGTGGTTCGGGCAAGGGTCGCGTGTTCAAGGCCGATGGTGAGACACTGCGAGACCTCGCCGCTGTACCTGAGTACCTCCAGGCCCTCTCGGTGAGTCGCAATGGACGGTGGGTCGTGGGTACCGATGATCGCGGAATTGTTCGAGTCTGGGATGCCGAGACCGGTCAACTCAGACAGAGTTGGGAGCCGTGAACCGCAAACCCTGTGAGACTTGTTTGCGATACCTCGTCTGTGTTCGTTCAGCTTCCTTTGACCCGGCGCATCGGATCTGCATCCTTGGCCTTAATTCTCCATGTACCTTGCCGAACTCACTTCGCCGCAGTTAGCGGCCTTGCCGCGCGAGACACCGATTGTCTTTCCCATCGCCGCGCTGGAGCAGCACGGGGGGCATTTGCCGGTGCTCACCGACACCCAACTTGTGGGCGAAGTCGTGCGTCGGGCCGAGTTGGCGCTATCTCAACAGGTCGTGTTCGCTCCGGTGCTCTGGCTGGGTAATTCGGATCATCACCTCGATTTTCCGGGGACCCTTTCGGCGCCGCCTCGTCCGTATTTAGACCTGCTCGTGGGCCTTGCGGAGAATGTGGTGAGGCACGGATTCAAGCGGGTGATCTTCCTTAACGGCCACGGGGGCAATGATGTTCCGGGCCGTCAGGCGGTCTTTGAATTGCGCCAACGTCATCGGGACACGGAGGGTTTGCTGCTGCTCATGGCAACTTACTGGAGCCTGGGTGGAAGACCCTTCGAGCGGTCCGTGGCCGGGGGATGGGTGCAGCAGGAGATGGGGCATGCCTGTGAGTGGGAGACCTCGATGATGCTGCGATTGGACCCCGCCAAAATGGGACCCTACGCCTCATTGGACCCCGTGGATGCGACGCCCCCGTTCCATCCGGCCCATCGGGGTTGGGTCACCCGCGAACGGACCTCCACTGGCCACATTGGTCAGCCCGCGGCCGCGTCACCCGAAAAAGGTGAGGTGCTCTTTGAAGTCTTCTCCGCCGATGTGGTCCGCTTGCTGGAGCGGGTCCGCCGGTGGGACGGAGTCTCCTGGTCGGAAGCCTAAGGTGCCATGACCGCCCTTCCTCCATCGGGTTCGCGCGGGGCCGTCTGGAAGTGGTCGGTGTGCGGCATGTTGTTGCTGGCTTCGGCCATCAATTACATGGACCGGCAGACGTTGTCTGGGCTGTCGGTGCGAATTACTCAGGAGTTTGCCATGACCAAGACCCAGTATGGTCAGGTCGAGGCGGTCTTCGGTTATTCCTTCGCCGCGGGATCTTTGGTTTTCGGGTGGATGGCCGACCGCTTTGCGGTGCACCGCGTTTATGCCGCCGTGCTGGCGCTCTGGTCGCTGGTCGGGATGAGCACGGGTTGGGCTCAAAATCATCAGGACCTGCTGATTTTTCGCGGTCTGCTCGGTTTTTTCGAGGCCGGGCATTGGCCCTGCGCGGTGCGTATCACCAGTTCGCTGCTCGATGAGCGACAGCGCTCGCTGGGCAATGGCCTGCTCCAAAGTGGCGCGACTGTGGGGGCGATCCTCACCCCCTTGGTATTACCGTTGTTGCTCGGAGTCGGATCTGCCGACGGTACGGGTGCCTGGCGTCCTCCGTTTTTCTTGTTGGGTGCGGTCGGGCTGCTGTGGCTCATCCCATGGTTTGCCTTGGTACGTTCCGGTGATTTGCGTTCCGGGGCGGAATCCGTGGCGGCGTCAGGATCCTCGGCCACGCCTTTTCTGAAAGTGCTCTTCAGTGGTCGGATGTTGGCGATCATCGGGGTGGTGGCCTGCATTAACACGACCTGGCAAGTGCTGCGGGCTTGGTTGCCGATGTTCTTGCAGAAGGGTAGGGGTTATACTGAGACCGAAGCCCTTCACTTCAACTCGGCCTTCTTCGCGGCGGCCGATGTGGGGTGCCTGGGGGCCGGTGCCCTTGCGGTGGCCTTGGCCCGTCGAGGTCGGACGCCCTCGGGCGCGCGATTTCTGGTGTTTGCCGCCTGCGCCCTGCTGTGCTGTGGGACCGTTGCGGTGCCTTGGTTGGGGCGAGGGCCTTGGCTTATGGTCGTGTTGTTGGCCATCGCCGCGGGGTCGCTCGGTGTGTTTCCGCTCTACCACACCTTCACCCAGGATCTTTCCGAACACCATCAAGGCAAGATCACCGGCGCGGCCGGAGTCGCGGCCTGGATCCTTCCGGCCCAAGCCCAAATGCTTTTTGGTATTTCTGCCGACCGCCTCGGAACGATGGATCCGGGTTTGGTGGCAGCCGGGCTCCTGCCCATTCTGGCTCTGCCTCCGCTCTGGTACCTCCACCGACTCAAGACACGAACCCTCCCATGAACGCTCCCGTCTCCCGCAGACAGTTTTTCGCCACCGTCGGTGCCGCCGCCGGAACGACCGTCCTAGCACCCACGGTCTGGGCATCGAAGGTTCCGAGGCCTGCTCGCAAGAGGATCGCCTTGATTGCGACGGAGGTGCGCTTGCACTCCCATGCCCAGCATTTTATCGATCGGCTTCTCTTGGGCTATGTCTGGGAGGGAGGTTGGCGGAAACCGGAGGTGGATTTGGTGTCGTTGTACGTCGACCAGTTTCCGGAAAAGGATTTGGCCCGCGGGACGGCAGCCCGTCATGGCGTTCCCATCTTTTCGAGCATCGCCGAGGCGCTGACGTTGGGAACCGGTCGGTTGGCCGTGGATGGCGTGGTGATTATCGGTGAGCACGGTCAGTATCCCAAAACTGACCTGGGTCAGACGCTCTATCCTCGCTACCGGTTCTTCAAGGAGGTGGTCCGGGTGTTCGAGGCTTCGGGTCGCAGCGTGCCCGTGTTCAACGATAAGCACCTCTCCACCAATTGGCGTGAATGCGTAGAAATGGTAGAGGACGCCCGCCGCCTCAAGTTCCCGTTTCAGGCCGGTTCTTCGCTGCCGGTTACCAAACGGATGCCGCCCACGGAAATGCCCTTGGGCACTCCGCTGTCGGAAAGCCTTGTTGCCGCCTACGGAGGGGCCGATAGCTACGACATCCATGGCTTGGAGACCGCGCAATGCATGTCGGAGCGGCGCAAGGGCGGCGAAGTGGGGATTCGTCGAGTCCACGGGCTGCGGGGACGGGCCTTTTGGGAGGCGTTGAGTCGCAGGGATTCCACCCGACGTCTCTTGGAGGCAGCGTTGGTCCGCAGCCACAACCTTCCGGTCCGGGACGGCTATCCTTCAGCCCCGGTGAGTCTGGAGTGGGCTCGGGAGGTTTTCCCAGAGGCCTGGGGTTACTTCATTGATCACCGCGATGGGTTCCGGACCACCTTGGCGATGCTCGCCATCCGCGACTTCAACTATGCGGGTCTGAATGCCAAGACAGGCCAAATCACCTCGTGCCAGATGTACTTGCCGATGCCCACCCACGGGTCGTCCACGGCCGACTTCTTCAATCCGCAAATCCGCCACATCGAACGGATGGTTGTAGAGCGTCGCCAACCCTATCCGCTGGAGCGCACCTTGCTCACCTCCGGAATGACTTTGGCGGGGGTAGAATCCCTGCATCGGGGCCAACCCGTCGAGACTCCTGAGATGGCCGTCCGCTACCGGGTTGGGGACGAATCCTTTTTCTGGAGAGATTGAGCCAGAAAGATAGGGTTTTCAGGGTTTTGTTGAGAAATCCACCGGATGGAACGGGCCGGCGATCATCACTGTTCCAGGAGTGACTCCAACTGTGGTGGATGTTACGCATTCGTTACCGCGTGATTGAATTTGCACGGAAGCTGCTAATTCCGAGCTCAGCCGGAACGATCCAATGGAATCGTTCCCGCCAAGCCCTGTTCAATCGTCGTTTGTCACAGGGCTCAAAACGGGTCTGCGGCTGCAATTTTGGTATTAAATAATGAACTGGAAGTTTCGAACGGGTGCGACCCTGGGTCGCTGGGTGTTGATGGCTATTCTGGGCTTGCTGCCGGTTCACGGCGGCACCCTCCTGAGGGAGGTGTTCAGCAACATCCCGGGTGTGACACTCGATGCGCTGACCAACAGCCCGGCTTATCCCAACAAGCCGACTTCCACGAACATCATCACGGATTTCTTCGAGGCACCGACCGATGTGGCCGAGGATTATGGTCAACGGTTGCGGGGCATCTTCACGGCTCCCCAGAGTGGTAAGTACACCTTCTGGATCGCTGCCGACGACTACGCCGGACTGTTCCTCAGTACCGACGCCGGTCCCGATAAAGCCCGTTGGATCGCCGGGGTCCTGGGTTGGACCCCTCCACGCCAATGGGACAGCCTGCCTGAGCAGAAAAGTGCCCCGATCACCTTGGTTGCGGGTGCTCGCTATTACATTGAAGCCCTCCAGAAAGAAGGCGGTGGGGGGGACAATTTGGCGGTGCGATGGGTGCGCCCAGACGGAGTGGACGAGGGGCCCATTCCTCTCGACCACTTTGTCGCCTGGGGTCTGAAGCCCGAGGCACCGCGAATTTCCCAACAACCCGTGGCACTCACGGTCGATGAACGTGGTTCAGCCACCTTCACCGTGGCGTACGACAACCCCGGTGGGGCCGAAGTATTCTGGAAGCGGAGCGGCACCCTTATTCCCAATGCCACGGGCACGAGTTACACGTTGGATCCGGTGCGTTGGGCGGATAATGACGCATCATTCCAAGCCTTTCTGACCAATGCCTTAGGTTCTACCCAGTCGGTCGCGGTGACCTTGACGGTAACCCCCGACACGGTCGCTCCGGAGGTTCGCCGAGTGTACAACGTGGGGCTGACCAATGTGGTCATCGAGTTCAGCGAAGCCGTGGTGATTCCTGCGGGGGCGGTGAGTGATTCCTTTCGAATCGATGGAGGGGTGAGCGTTCAATCAGCGGCGTTAGGAACCAATCCGACGCTGCTCGTCCTGCAGGTGAGCGGGCTTGTGGAATCCACCCGATATCGGCTCACCATCAACGGGATTCGTGACCAGTCGGCGCGCGCCAATGCGTTAAATTCCAACACCGAGCGTGAGTTTTTCACGACGGAACTGTTTCCGGTGAATCTGGGTGGCAACGATGCCCGAGCCACGCTGGTTCAATGGGTTGCCCGAGGTGGTTTTGATGTTTCGGCCCGCGGTGGCGACATTAGTGGCACGACCGACTCGGCCGGATTTGCCGCACAGTCGCTGACCGGCAACTTCGACCTTCGGGTTCGCGTGGACGGGCTCACCGTCACCGATCCTTACATGACGGCCGGATTGGTCATCCGCTCCAGTGTGGACGCCAATGCGACCTTCGCCGGCGCCTTTGCCGGATCGCCGTCCGTGGGTTGCTTCTTTCGCAATCGCCCTTCTAGCGGCGCCAATGCCCCAATGACCGCACCCCGGGGTGGGTATCCGGTGAATTACCCGCAGACATGGCTGCGACTGCGCCGCGATGGGACGTCCCTTTCCGGATTTGGTTCCTTCGACGGTACGAACTGGACCGCGCTGGGGTCGGCGTCCATTTCCATGCCCAGCTCGGTGCAGGTGGGTCTGACCGTGGGCGGACGCGATACCAATGCCGTGGCGGTGGTGCGGTTCCGCGACTATGGTGCCGTGTCCGAAGTCAACGAGGTGACGTATCTGCCTCAACGGGAAGGGTTAGGACTTTCCAGTCGGCGGACCCGGATCGTCTTCAGTGAAATTCAGTACCATCCGCAGACGCTTCCGGGGAGCCCTGGGTTAGAGTTCGTCGAGCTTTACAATGCGGGGGATGTGTTTGAAGACCTTTCCCGCTGGAAGATCGAAGGGACCGTCCGCTTCCAGTTTCCGGAAGGATTCCGCCTGGGGGCTGGTCAGTTCGTGGTCGTGGCCAAGGATCCGGCCGCTTTGATGGAACGTCATGGAATTCGGGATGTTCTGGGCCCCTATTCGGGTAGTTTTAATGAATCGGGAGGGCCGCTCGAATTACGGGATGAGATGGGCGCTCAGAAGTTGGCGGCCGATTTCGGAACCCGCGATCCCTGGCCCGCCGCCGCCGATGGTTCGGGGCACTCTCTGGTCTTGGCTAACCCCAGCTATGGCGAGGCCGATCCGCGCGCCTGGGTTATCAGTGCTGTCCGTGGAGGAAACCCTGGCCAGATGGACGCTCAGCCGCCGGTGGATCCCGCTTCAAAAGTGGTGATCAATGAAGTGCTGGCCCATACCGACCTGCCTCAACTTGACACGGTGGAGCTTTACAATGGCAGCAGCCAGCCGGCGGACCTGTCGGGCTGTGTGTTGACCGATGATGTTCAAACCAACCGATTCCGGATTCCGGCCGGCACGGTGTTGGCACCGGGAGGTTTCCTGGTGTTGGACGAGAGGGTGCTGGGTTTTCGGTTGAGCGCCGCGGGCGAGAGCGTTTGGTTGATCAGCTCTAATGGACTGCGGGTTCTCGACGTTGTTCGCTTCGGGGCTCAGGAAAATGGGGTGGCTTCGGGTCGTACTCCCGACGGGGCTTCGGGTTGGAGACGATTGGAATCCTTCACCCCCGGAAAGGCCAATGCGTCGCGCCGGGTCGAGGACGTGGTGCTCAATGAGATCATGTATCATCCCATCTCGGACGATGACGCCGATGAGTTTGTCGAAGTACACAATCGATCTTCCCAACCGGTGGATTTGGACGGTTGGCGTTTGGAGCAGGGGGTTTCCTTTACCTTTCCTGCGGGAGCTTCGATTCCGGCCGGAGGGTATGTGGTTGTGGGTCGGAATGTGGAACGCCTCCGAGCCAACCACACTCTACTGACCGCAGCCAATTCCTTCGGCAACTGGTCGGGTTCGCTGCGGAATTCCGGAGAGCGTTTGTCCCTGTCCAAACCGGACGAAATTCTCAGCACCAACTCGGTGGGGCAGGTGTCCAGTGACACGATTCACATCGAAGTTTCGGCGGTGGATTATCGGGATGCTGGGCGCTGGGGCCAATGGTCCGGCGGCGGCGGTTCCTCTATGGAATTGGTGGATCCCCGCGCCGATCCCCTCCGGGCTTCCAGTTGGGCGGATTCGGATGAGACCGCTAAGGGTGAGTGGCAGCAGTTCACCCTGACCGACACTCTCCGCTTCAGTACCCAGCCGGCCTCGCGTTTGCAGTTGGGACTGTTGGGGGCGGGGGAATGCCTTTTGGATCAGTTGGAAGTTCTTAATGCTGCCGGAACCCTCATCGTGACCAACGGTGGGTTCGAGGTGGGCTCAGGCACCGCCGCCAATGGGTGGTCGTTCTTGGGGCATCACCGCCGCTCACGAATCGAATCGACCGGAGCCTTTGATGGAAGTCGTGTTTTGCGGGTCATTGCGCCGGGCGATTTGGACGCAGGTCGGAACTGCATCCGCGCTCCAATATCCGGGGGGCTAAATGATGGGGCTCGAATGACCTTGCGGGTGCGCGCCCGATGGCAGGCAGGCTGGCCCGAGGTGCTGTTCCGGACCCGCGGTGGCGGATTCGAAATGACCGCTCGACTGCAAGTGCCCCGCAACCTGGGTACACCGGGATTGCCCAATAGCCGCAAGGTCAACAATGCCGGTCCCTCCATCGATTTGGTTCGTCACACGCCGGCAGTCCCCGCAGCCGGGCAACCCGTGGTCGTCACGGCACGGGTCTCCGATCCGGACGGGTTGAGTTCGGTGAGTTTGCGTTTCCGCACCGTCGAGACGGCCGCGTTCTCTTCGGTGGCCATGCGCGATGATGGTGCGGGTGGCGACGCTCTTGCCGGCGATGGCATTTGGTCGGGCACCTTAAATGGTCGAGGCTCGGGTGAGTTGGTGCAGTTCATCGTCGAGGCTTTTGACAATGCTACTTCCACGGCCTCGAGCATTTTCCCGTCAGGAACGGTGTACGCCGGGCTGCCTGCGGTGAGCGGAGCCAATATTCGCTGGGGTGATCCAGTGCCTACGGGCACGTTTAACCATGTTCACGCGTGGCTGACCACCTCCCAGAATACTTGGCTCAGCAACGGCCAGGATTCGTCGCTGGTGGGCGGGCTCGACAATACCTTCCGCGATTGCACCCTCGTCCATGGCAACTTGCGCGTGATTTACAATGCCGGTATCCGCCGCAAGGGAAGTCCCTTCACTGGACAGGCCGATTACGCCCTGACAGTCCCCGGTGACGACCTGCTGTTGGGAACCCGGGACCGTGTCTACGGACTGACGGGCAATGGCGGCGAAGAAGCGACCCGGATGCGCAACCAAATCGCCAACTGGATTGCCCGCAAGATGGGGGTGCCCTACCTGAATACCGCCTACATGCGGTTCTACCGCAACGGATCCCCGTTTGGCAGCGTGTCTGAGGATTTGGAGCAGCCCTCCAATGAATACGCTGAGTCTTGGTATCCGGACGGCGGTTCGGGCGACTTGCGCAAGGTGGCCTTCGCTTTCGAATTTGATGATTCCGGTGGGTTTGCCCCGACGGGTGCCGATCTGGGTATCTACCGGAATCCCAATGGCCAGTACAATCTCTCGAGGTACCGATTCAACTGGCAGGGTCGGCCGACCGGGACCACCGCCAACGACTTCACCAACTTCTTCGCGATGGTCACTGCGGCCAACGATCGCTCCGCGAACTTTATCCCGAACTTGCTCAATATCGCCGACATCAATCAATGGATGCGCAGCTTCGCCCTCGATGGGTGCTTGGGGAACTGGGACACGTGGGGAACAGGCAATTCGCAGAACAAGTACATTTATTTTCAGCCGGGAGGCCGGTGGCGAATCCTGCCCTGGGACATGGACTGGGTTCTGGGAGTGGGAGACCCGACCAATCGACGTCTCTTTGGAGGCAACGATGGCGCAGTCAACGTGATGTTTGATACGCCGATTTTCCAGCGCATGGCCTGGCGGGCTTATCAAGAGGCCGTCTCGGGGCCCTTGACCTCCGCCCAATACCAACCGCAGTTCACCGCTCGGAGTGCCGCGTTGTCTTTCAACGGGGTGACGGGCATTTCCTCGCCCACCATCATCGGTAGTTATTTGAACGGACGGCGGACCTATCTCAACACCCAGATCACCGCCTCCGACGCCAAGGCCTTTGCCATTACCACCAGTGGCGGGAACAATTTCATATCGACGACTCCGGTGGCGATCATCGATGGCACGGCCCCATTCGCGACCGCTGCCATTGAGGTCAACGGAATACCCATGCCGCTAGAGTGGACCTCCCCTCAGGTCTTCCGCATTCGGGTGCCGCTGGTGGGTGTTACCAATGTACTGAATTTGGTCGCGGTCCGGGCCGATGGCACGCCGCTGCCGGGGATGACCAAAACGGTGACGGTTCGATACAACGGAGTGATTCAGCAGGTGGCCGATTATGTGGGAATTAACGAGATTCACTACAATCCGCTGGAGCCGGGTGCGTCCTTTGTTGAGATCTTCAATCGCTCGCTTTCCACGTCGTTCGATCTCTCGGGAAGCCGCCTCAATGGGGTGGGTTACACCTTCCCGGAGGGTTCCGTCATTCCCCCGGCCACCTATTGGGTGTTGGTTCGCGATCGGACGGCGTTTGTCCTCGCCTATGGTACTGGGGTTCGAGTCTTCGATGAATTTGCCGGTTCTCTGGACAACGGGGGGGAGCGTTTGTCGTTGGTCCGTGGGTCGGCCACCAATGAGGTAGTGCTGAGCGAGGTTCGCTACGACAACTCCCTGCCATGGCCGGCGCTGGCCGACGGTCTAGGCTCGTCGCTGCAGCGCATCGACGCATCCCAATCTTCTTGGAGGGTGGGCAATTGGATGACCGCCGAGACCAATGCCGTCAATCGAGTGACGCCGGGCCAGATCAACGCGAGCTCGGGTGGCTTGGTGAGTATTCCGCCCGTGTGGATCAACGAAGTGCTCCCGGCTAATATCAAGGGTCCTCGTGACAATGTGGGCGACCGGGATCCGTATGTTGAAATTTACAACACGGGTACCTCAGCCCTCGACTTGGGTGGCCTTTACCTGACGGACAACTGGACCAATCGCCTCAAGTGGTCCTTCCCAGTGGGTTCGGTGGTTCCGGCCGGAGGATTCTTGACGGTCTGGTGCGATGGTGAAGAAGGCGAGTCGGCTTCAGGGGTGATTCACAGCTCGTTCCGATTGAGCCCGACCAATGGCGTGGTGGCTCTGGTTCGCGATGAAGGCGGAGCCTCCGGGACCACCGTGTTGGATTACCTCACCTGGCGCTCGTTGCCTGCCGATCGATCCTTGGGTCTGGTGCCCGATGGGGTCGCACGCAGCGCGCAGAGCTTGTTCTATCCCACACCCGGGGCCACCAACGACGCCTCATTCCCGGATTTCCGGGTCATCATCAACGAGGTCATGGCTCAAAACACCCGCACCGTACAAGATCCGGTCGACGGGGATTACGACGATTGGATCGAGCTCTACAATGGAGGCACCAACACGGTGGATCTCAGCGGCTTTTATTTGACCGACCGGTTGACGAACTCCGTCTCGGCCATGTTCCGGATTCCCACGGGTTATCCCATTCCAGCCGGTGGTTTTCTCCGGATCTGGGCGGATAATGAGGCAGGTCAGAACAAATCCGGGGCCGCAGATCTCCATGTGAATTTTTCGCTGTCGCGAGAAGGCGAGCAAGTGGGGTTGTTCGACCCACGGGGTGTCCTGGTCGATGAGATCACGTTTGGAGCCCAGACCAATGACGTTTCTCTGGGACGATTCCCCGATGGAGGACCGGTGCCGTTGTACTCGATGGAAGTACCCACGCCGGGATCGGCCAATGTCCTAGCGGGAGGTAACCGGCCCCCGATTTTCACTCCGATGAACCCCATGAGTTCACAAGAGCAAGTTTCAATCGCGTTCACCGTCAACGCGGTCGATCCGGATGCGGGGCAGACCGTGACCTACGCGTTGGGTGCCGATGCGCCTCCGGGTGCGGTGATGGATTCGACAACGGGTCGTTTTCAATGGCTGCCTTCTGAGACCGATGGTCCGGGGGTGTACAGTTTCGTGGTTCGCGCAGTAGACAATGGGTCTCCGGTTCGGGCGGGCTTGCTGCGAGTCCAGATCAACGTCACCGAGGTGAACCTCGCGCCGAACCCGCCCACGGAGGTGACCTTGGAGGCGAAAGAAGGGGTTGAGCTCCTCACTCAATTAGAGGCGACAGATCCGGACCGCCCCGCACAGATACTAACCTTTGAGGCGGAAGGAATCCTGCCCGCAGGCCTAACATTGTCTTCCAAGGGGCAAATCACTTGGACGCCCGATGAAAGCCTTGGTGGCACGATTCAAACGGTGGCCTATCGAATTCGGGACGATGGAGTGCCCTCGCGATCAGTTTCCGGGGTGCTCCGGATCCGTGTCCTGGAAATCAACAACCCTCCGATCTTTGATTGGGTAACCTCCCAAAATTTGGTCGAGGGGACTCCGTGGAGTCTGGCCTTGAAAGCCTTGGATCCCGAAGGCTTGCCTGTGCGCTTCCAAATCGATGGTCCTGCACCGGATGGGTTTGTGCTCAATCCTCAGACGGGTGCCGTCCAGTGGACGCCGACCGAGGCACAGGGCCCAGCGAGTGTGGTAGTGCTGGTACGGGCGGTAGACGGTTCGTCCGACGCGCTTTCAGTGGTGCGCGAGTTGCTGTTGGAAGTGGCTGAAGTCAATCAGCCCCCGGTACTGGCACCCATCGCCCCGTTGACTGTGGACGAGGGGCGCAGTGTGAGCGTCGTGGTTTCGGCAACGGATCCCGACCAACCGGCGCAGAACCTTCGATTCACCCTCGAACCTGGGGCTCCTGCCGGAGTAACCATCGATCCGATTAGCGGTTTGTTTCAGTGGACCCCGGATGACGACGCTGGGGCCTCCATCCAGACGATCTCCGTTCGAGTGACCGATGACGGTCCGGGCAACCTCAGTGACACCCAACGCTTTGAGATCACCGTTCGCCCGCGATTCCAGGTGGTTTTTTCGGAGATCCTGCGGTGGTCTTCGCCAGTTGGTGCCGAGTTCATTGAACTCTTCAACCGTTCTTCGAAAACCGCGTGGGATTTGTCTGGCTTGCGTCTGAGCGGAAGCAATTTGAGTTTTGCGTTCCCAAGCGGCAGTACCATGGCTCCGGGAGCACGGGCGTTGGTTGTTCGCAGTCCGGCGGGAATGTCGAATGTGTTCGGCGTGATCCCGAGAATCCTCGGCGAGTGGACCGGCAGCCTCGGGGCGGTCGCCGACTCGTTGCGACTCGTTCAACCCACCACCGGTGGAACGCCGGAAACGGTGTTGGACCGAGTGGATTATGACGGTGTGGCTCCATGGCCCAGCGGCACACTGGGCACCAACCAGTCACTGCAGCTCATCGATGCGCGTCAGGATCGCAACCGTGCGGGTAACTGGACGGTGGCGACGACATTCCAGGGAAGCCGCACGGTGCTGGGTTTCACGGACACGTGGAAGTACTTCCAGGACGGAGCCCCAGCAGGCGGCACCAACTGGGTGACTTCCGGCTTCAACGACTCAGCCTGGACCAGTGGTGGCGGGCTCCTGTATGTGGAGTCGGCCGCTCTGGCCACCAACAAGACCACGGCGCTGACCTTGGGGCAGTCGGCCTATTACTTCCGTCGAAAGGTTACGATCCCCGCCCTTACGGCGGGCGTGTCGGTTCGATTCCGGGTGATGCTGGACGATGGCTATGTGCTGTGGGTCAATGGACGGAAAGCGCATTTCCTCGGCATGGACGATGTCTTGGTGACTCACGAAACCCCCGCCAACCGCACCGTCGGCGATGCGGCCATCGAGGGTCCGTTCACCTTGCCTTCGGAGTTCCTGGTGCCGGGAGAAAACACCTTCGCGGTCGAGGTGCATCAGGCCAACCTCTCGAGCTCGGACATCGTGTTTGGGTTGGAGATGACGTTGGAAGGTGGCGTATCTCTGTCAGCCACCCCGGGTGCGGCCAACACAGTTTCCGCGGTCTTGCCCGAGTTTCCGACGCTGCGCATCAACGAGGTGTTGCCGCGCTCTGTGCTGGGTCTTCGAGACTTGAGCGGTACGGCCGAGCCGTGGCTGGAGTTGATTAATACGGGCGATGCAACGGTGTCTTTGGAGGGACTTTTTCTGACGGACATGCTCGCCGGATCCGTCCCTTGGGGCTTCCCGCCTGCGACCTCGATTCCGCCGGGTGGATTCCGTGTCGTTTTTGTCGATGGCGACACGCTGCAGAACACGACCACCGAATGGCACACCTCCTTCCGATTGCCGTCCACGGCGGGAACTCCGTTCCAGATCCTGCTGGGTCGCACTGTTGGAGGCGGTCCACAGGCCGTGGATGTCTTCCGGGGCACGGTGGATGCTGCCAACGACCGTTCCTGGGCGCTCCAAATTGACGGCGATCCGGCAACGGGTTCGTCGGGAACTCCGACTCCAGGAGCGGCCAATCGGGCGGTATCGGCTCCACGCCTGGAGCTCTCGGGGTTCTTGGCGGATGGCACTTTGAAACTGGTGTTGCGAGGGTCTTTGGGACGTCGCTATCGCTTGGAGCGAGGCGGAGTTCTGGGGACGTGGAGCCCCATCCAGGAAGTGAGTGTCGGTGCCGACAGCACGCTGCTGAGCGATCCGGGGTCTGAAGACAGCGCGAGTCGCTTCTACCGGGTCGTGGACATCACCCCGCCGTGAGCGCCCCTTACCATAAACTGCATTCTCAATCACGGGTTTGAGGAGTCTGTGTGAATCTCTGAAAATCATGAGCTTTCAACGAGCCGGTGGGTGGGTTTGCTGGTGGGTCTGGTTCGTGGCGGCTTTGGCCGTATCGGGCTCCGACCGCGGATCTCCCACGCTGATCTCCGAGGCGATCTTTGCTCCGGAGGCCCGGCACAATCATGCCTCCTGTGTGGTCGAGGCTCCCGATGGAACGTTGTTGGTGGCGTGGTTCAACGGGTCCGGGGAGCGCAAGGCCGATGATGTGAAGCTTCAGGCCTCGCGTCGTCGGCCCGGATCCCGTTCTTGGGAATCCCGCTTCACCCTCTGGGACACACCGGGATTCCCGGACTGCAATCCTTCGCTCCATGTGGATGCGCAAGGTCGCTTGTGGCTCTTCCATGCCGTGATTCTGGCCAACACCTGGGAATCGACGTTGTTGCAGGCGCGGGTGAGTTCCCGGTGGCGGACTCGCGGTCCGGTGCGTTGGGATGGCATGGAGCCGGTCTTGTTGGCCCCGGGCGAAGAATTTCTCAAAGTCCTGAATGCCCATCTGCCTCGGTTGCAACAGGAGCTCTCACGACCGGATCTAACTTCCAGGCAACGCCAGGAAGTGTCCGAATTCATTGAAGGAATCCACCTAGGCACCACCAATCGGCTCTATCGCCGACTGGGTTGGATGCCGCGGGCCCACCTCACCACCGTTGGTGGGCGTTGGATGTTGCCCCTGTACCATGATGGTTACTCCGTTTCGATCGTGGCTCTCTCGGACGATCAGGGACGGTCTTGGCGGCCGTCTGCGCCCATCGTGGGCTTGGGGAATGTTCAGCCCAGTCTGACCGTTCGCCGGGATGGTTCGGCGGTGGCCTGGATGCGGGACAATGGTCCGCCACCCCACCGGTTGCTCCGCGCCGAATCGCGAGACCGAGGTGAAACCTGGACGCCGGCGGTTGACTCGGAGATCCCCAATCCGGGATCCGGTGCTGAAGTGCGTGTGTTGCGGTCGGGTGAATGGATCTTTATTGGGAACGACGTAGAAAACGGGCGTCATTCATTGGCCGTTTGGATGAGCGGAGACGAAGGGGCGACGTGGGCCCACCGCAGACGGTTGGTCGAGGCGCAAGCGGGGCAGGGATCGTTTTCCTATCCGTCCCTCCTCGAGGCCCGCGATGGATGGCTTCACGCGACCTGGAGCGAGGCGATCGGCGGTCAGGAAACCATCCGTCATGCACGCTTCAATCGGGCTTGGATTCGGTCTGCTGGGTTGGATCCCTAGGTATTCGGTTGGCCGGAGTTGGAAAACACAGTCTTGGATAAGGGATTGTTGCCTCCTCCGGTTCGCTCTTGTGTTTGCAGCCTTGATCTCAATCATCTCGATTACCTTATGAGCCTGCAGATTCAGCCCCAGCCAGAAGAGCAACAGCCCTCAGCGGACCTGACATTGTCCGTCCTGACCTGGTTGGAGGAGAACAAGAAGACTCTGGCCATCGGATTTGTTTTGGTTTCCTTGGCGGCAGTGACTTTGATCGTCCAGAAGAACGTGCATGCCTCGGCCGAGGCCGAAGCCAATCAAGCGCTCTTGTCGACTTTGAGTGCCGCCGGAAAGAATGGCGGACCGACCGCGGCCGACTTGTTCAAGGTGGCTTCCCAGCATTCTGGAACGGCCGCTGCCGAGCGTTCAGAATTCTTGGCCGCCACCAAACTGTTCGAAGACGGTAAGTATGCCGAGGCTCAGAAGGCGTTTGAGGCCTTTAATCAGGCCCACGCCGACAGTTTGTTGGGTGGCGCTGCGACCTACGGAGTGGCCAGTGCCCTCGATGCCCAGAACAAGACGACCGAGGCTATTGCGGCTTATGGTCGGTTCATCTCGGGCTTTGCCGCCGATTCGTTGGTAGCGCAGGCCCGGTTGTCCAAGGCGTTGATCCACGAATCGCAAAAGCAGTATTCAGAGGCGCTTGCCTTGTATGACGAAGTCTCCAAGGAAGCTACCAGCATGGCGGCCCAAGAAGCCTCGGCCCACAAAGCGTCCTTGCTTCAGGCTCACCCCGAATTGACCCCGGTGGCCACCAATGCCGCCGCCGCCAAGCCCGCAGTGAAGCCCGTCCACTAACGTAGATCCGAAGGCTCTGCCTAAAACTTGCTTGGACTGGTTCCTGAACAGTTGGTTCTGACAATAGTCCCACCCTGAATGAATCTTTCGATTATCGGCACCGGTTATGTCGGATTGGTCACCGGAGCCTGTTTTGCGGATGTAGGGCACACGGTCATTTGCGTTGATTCCGACCGCGAAAAGGTTCGTCGCTTGCAAGGCGGCGAAATCCCCATTTTCGAGCCTGGCTTGGAAGCCTTGGTGCATCGGACGGTCGCGGCCGGGCGTCTGAGCTTCACGTCGTCCACGGCTGAAGGTGTGGCGGGTTCCGAGGCGGTGTTCATCGCTGTTCCGACGCCGCCGCAGCCCGATGGTTCGGTGGATTTGAGCTTCATCGAAGGTGTGGCTCGAGAAATCGCCGGGTGCCTGACGGGCTACCGGGTCATCGTCGACAAGAGCACGGTTCCGGTGAAGACCGCCGAGAAGGTGGCCGAGACGATTAAGCGCTACCGGAAGACCGATGCTGATTTTGATGTGGTCAGCAATCCGGAGTTCCTCCGGGAGGGTTTTGCCATCGACGACCTCATGAAGCCCGACCGGGTGGTTGTCGGGACCTCCAGTGAGCGGGCGGCCGCTAAGATGCGGGAGATTTACGAGCCCTTCCATGCGCCGATCATCGTGACCGACGCCAATTCGGCCGAACTCATCAAGCATGCGGCCAATTCCTTCCTCGCGCTGAAGATCAGCTACGCCAATGCGCTGTCGGTGATTTGCGAGGCCAGTGGTGCCAATGTCCAAGAGGTCACCCGAGGCATGGGGCTGGATGCGCGCATCGGCACGCGGTTCCTGCAGGCAGGTCTCGGCTTTGGGGGGTCCTGCTTCCCGAAAGACCTGAGCGCCTTCATCAAGATCAGCGAGCAGTTGGGGTATGATTTCCGCCTGCTCAAGGAAGTTCAGCGGATCAATGCCACGCAGATGGAGCGGTTCCACCAAAAAATCACCGACACGCTGTGGGTGCTCAAAGAAAAGCACATCGGTGTGTTGGGGTTGACCTTCAAGCAGAACACCGATGACGTGCGCAATTCGCCGTCCATCGATTTGTGTCACCGCATGCTGGCCGACGGTGCGCGGTTGCGGGTGCACGATCCCAAGGGCATGGAAAAAGCCCGAGCTTTCTTTCCCGCGGGTGCAGCCGTGGAGTATGTCTCGGAGGCGGAAGCGGTCGCGGCGGGCTGCGATGCACTGGTGATCGCCACTGAGTGGTCGGAGTTCGGTCGACTCGACTGGGCCCGTATCAAATCTTCCATGGCGACGGCCATTGTTTTTGACGGCCGCAACTTGTTGGACCCGGTAGAGATGAAGCAACTGGGGTTCTTGTATCGCAGTATTGGTCGCTGAAGCGTGGCGCCTCAGCGGTCTGGAGACGGTCAAAATTAGGTTATGAAAATCCTCGTCACCGGCGCGGCCGGATTCATTGGTTTCCACACCTCCGAGCTGCTGCTGGGGCGGGGGGATGAGGTGATCGGACTCGACAACCTCAACGACTACTACGACGTCAGCCTGAAGGAGGCCCGGTTGGCCAAACTCAGCGGGCGTTCTGGTTTCCGTTTCCACCAACTCGACTTGTCCGACCGCGCCGGCATGGAGGCTCTCTTCGCACAAGAAAAGCCCCAGCGAGTCATCCACTTGGCCGCGCAGGCCGGGGTGCGGTATTCCATTCAGAATCCCCACGCCTACGTGGATTCGAACCTGGTGGGTTTCATGAACATCCTGGAGGGATGCCGCCATCATGGTGTGGAGCA
>SXXZ01000226.1 GCA_005789375.1 Verrucomicrobiales bacterium
AGCCACTGGTCAGACCCCGCCGCCGAAGGACGGGGCAGCTCCGATGTGGCAGGAAGTCTTCGGTCGCACGATGGTCAAGCTGTGCCAGAATGACAAATCTGTCGTCGGCATCACCGCGGCCATGCCTAGCGTCACAAGCCTTAAGATTTTGGAGCAGGCAGTGCCCGGCCAGTATTACGACGTCGGCATTGCTGAAGAGCACGCGGTCATCTTCGCGGCCGGCATGGCGACCATGGGCTTCCATCCGGTGGTGGCCATTTACAGCACCTTCCTCCAGCGGGCCTATGACTGCATCCATCACGATGTTTGTCTCCAGGACCTGCCGGTGATCTTCTGCATGGACCGCGCCGGCTTGAGCGCCAACGACGGTCCGACCCACCACGGGTTGTTCGACATCTCCTACTTGCGCTGCTTGCCGCTGATCATCGGCATGGCTCCGGCCGACGAGGATGAACTTCAGGACATGATGTTCACCGCCACGCTGCAGTCGCATCCGGTGGCCATTCGCTACCCGCGCGGCAACGCTGAGGGTGTGCCCATCAAGGACCAACCCGCCGTGATCGAAATCGGCAAGGCCAAGGTAGACTCGCAGTTCGAGAACAAGCCCGGTGCGGTGAAGGTGGCCCTGTTCGGACTCGGGCCCATGCTCACGCTCGCCCGCCAGGCCGCAGAGAAGCTGCGCGCCGATGGCTTCGATGTGGCGGTCATTAACCCCCGCTACTTCAAGCCGCTCGACACCGAGGTGCATCGGTTCTTTGGTGCGGCTGCCGACATTGTTGCCACTCTCGAAGACCATGTGGCCATGGGCGGCTACGGCAGCGCTGTACTTGAGTGCTTCAGCGAGGCCGCTATCCAGACGCCGGTGTATCGCTTGGCCTGGCCCGATCAGTTCATCGAGCACGCCTCCAGTGTTGATTACCTCCGCCAGAGGCACGGGCTCACGGTCGAGCGCCTTATCCAAGAGGTGAAAGCGCGTGTGCCGGTGGCTCGGGCCGCCTCGGGTTCCCAACGGGCTATTGGTTGAACGGCGCTGTGCCGGAGTTCGTGGGTTTATTGCCACGACTCCGGCCCGCCCGCCCGCCCGCCCCCAGGCTCACGGCATTGAAGGATGCCAATTTGCAGGTGTAACGTGCCCACCCTTCGGGGTATTGAGGCTGTGCCGTCAGGCGGACTGAATGGGTGAGCCTCTAACCCACAGTACCTTTGGCTCGGCTTCCAACTCCATGGATTGCCTTTCCGAGACGATTCGCCGCGTTTTGAATCCGCTACGCTTCAGCAGCGGTTATTCCGGCCTGCTCTGCAGTCCGTAATCCTATTCATCCGCAGACTCGGGAGGCAGACTGCCAGCCATCGTCGTCCATGTTGCATTGCAATCATGGCAGCAGCAGAGGATTCCAGACTTTCTCAAAGCCCCACCCTTGAAAGTCCTTCACATTGGAGGTGGCTAAGTGGGTCACTCCATTGTGACGCAATGTCAGTGCTAGCCGAGCATCAAAGATCCGACGACGAGCAAAATTCTTGCCCCCAGCCAGCGCCCATACCGCGTCCATGATAGGGGCATTTTCGATTCTCATGACGTTGGGTATTTTCCAATAGGAGATCACTAAATCTCTAGCCGCTACGGCTGAAAGCGGGTGAGCCATGACCACTGGGTTCCTTAGGTGAATATACAATTCCACCAAAACGTAGTCCGCAATGGCGACCCGCACCGAGGGAACCCCCAAGTTTTGCCGCAGGAAACTCACCGCACTACCATGCCACTCTGAAGCAGGATTCAGCGAATAGAGCAGGAGATTGGTATCAATGCCGATCATTCTCAATGGCGGATGAGTTCTTCGTTATCGGAGAGGGCTTTGAGGTCCAATTTGTCGAAGTTCGGGTCAAAGGCGCTTCCTTTGAGGATGGGAAGCTCCCATCCGCCCGCTGTCTCCTGCACCGGATAGGCTAGGGCCATGTATTCGATGCCTCGACGCACCACCTCCGCGAGCGACCATTCCCGCTGCTCGGCTATCGCCTTGGCTTTGTAATAGAGCTGATCTGGAAGTTGCACTTGGGTCTTAATCATGATGGCATTTTGCCCTCTGTGGCATTAAATTCAACCCAGAACCTTCCAAATTTGACGACAGGTGCGTGCTGCGCCTGGGTCTGGTAGCGGGCCACAGGACTCCACCAAGCACGCCCGAAGCTCCCCCGATACCACACCTACAAGTTCAGTCACGCAGGGTTGATGGCGGCGAATCGGGGGTTGGGAGCAGGTTGAGCATGGCCGCTGCCAGTGGTGCTTAAACCACAGCGTGCTTTGACTGACGGAACTTCAAAACACCTGAGGCTCCGATCGCCTCATTTCCGCCGCTCCGTGCGGTGAGCGCCGTCCGGTTGCCAGGCATTCAGGCTGGCGGGCGAGCGGGGTTTGGTCGATAGAGGGGTCTTCCCCAACATGAATCCTTTGAGAATGCGCACGAGGCTTGGCTGGCTTTCCTTGGTGCTGTCGCTGGTTTGGAGCGGCGCGGCCGTCGCGGAACCGCAGGCCTCGACCGTGCGGCCTCCGCAGGGGGCGGTCGATCAGGCCGAGTGGTTGGAGAACATGATTCGTTTCCACCGGTTCACGGCCGCCGAGGTCCGTGCTGCCACCGGGTTGGGGGATGAGGTGATCGCGGCGGCCGTGAAGCAGTGGGGCGCGCTGTCGGAGGCATCCTCGGTCGGACCCGGTTCTGCGGGGGTTACCAATGTCGACGGAACGATTCGACTGCTGCCGTATCCTGGCGGCCGGCATCCGCGGCTGGGATTTTTTGAGGGCGCGATTCATCCGCAGCGCGATACCAAGGTTAGCCTGTTCACCCCGTGGGAAGGCGGCGGCTACGTGGTGGTCGATGTTCCGGAGGCCATTTGGTCCCACCTGGGGTTGAATTATCTGGCCCACCAGCACGTGCCTACAATTTTGGAAAAGGCGGGTCAGCGCTTGGAGCCGGTGGAGTGGAGCCGGCGCGCCGATGGTTCGCTAACCATGACCCGGACGCTTCCCGACGGGGTCGCCTTCGGGGTACGGGTAAAATCGGATGTGCGCCACGCGGAGTTCCAATGGTGGGTGCGCAATGGCGGCACGCAGGCGTTGCGGCAACTCAGCGCTCAGGTTTGTGTGATGCTGGGGCAGGCCACTGGCTTCACCAACGCCTCGGCGGGTCGACGAATCCTGGAGGCCCCGTTTGCGGCCGCTTCGGATGCGAGCGGACGGCGGTGGGTCATCACCGCCTGGGACGGTCTGAATCGGGTGTGGCAGAATCCTTTGGTGCCGTGCATTCACGCCGATCCCCGGTTGACGGATTGTCCGCCCGGCGAGACGCGTGAGGCTCGTGGTTGGGTGTGGTTTTATGAGGGAGAAGATCCCACCGCCGAACTGCAGCGGCTTCGTCGTGAGTTTTTGGCGCGGCCGTTGCCGGACATCCGTCCCCGCCAACCCATTCCCGACAAGCTTGTGGTGCTGACGTTCGACGATTCGGTGGCCTCGCTGCACGGCAACGTGCGTCCGCTGCTCAAAGAACTGGGCTTCGGGGGGACCTTCTTCATCACCGAGGGTTTTAGCTTCCTGACCAACAAGGCCGACTACATGACTTGGGCTCAGATCGCCGAGTTGCACCGGGACGGCTTCGAGGTGGG
>SXXZ01000227.1 GCA_005789375.1 Verrucomicrobiales bacterium
ACAACAAGCCCACGCAGGAAGGCGTGTATCAGCACTTCGCGGCCATCGCCCGGTCCACCCGGTTGCCCATTTTGCTTTACAGTATCCCAGGTCGTTGCGGCATCGAGATCGGTGTCGACACCGTCCAGCGCTTGGCCTCGGAGTTTAAGAATATCGTCGGCATCAAAGAAGCTGGGGGCTCTTGCGACCGAGTCAGCCAATTGCGGGCGGTCTGCGGACCGAAGTTCGAGATCGTCAGCGGCGACGATTCCCTGACGCTGCCCTTCATGAGCGTCGGTGCTCAGGGCGTCATTAGCGTGGCCTCCAATGTGGCTCCGCGCGAGGTGTCTAAGATGGTGCGCGCGTTTGCGGCCGGGGATGCCAAGGGGGCGCTGAAGTTGCACACCCGCTTGTACCCGCTCTTCAAGAACCTCTTCGTCGAGACCAATCCGTCGCCGTGCAAGACCGCGTTGGCGTTGAAGGGGATGATGGGCGAGGAAGTGCGCCTGCCGCTGGTGCCCTCGTCGACCGCCACGCGCGAGTTGATCCGCAAGACCTTGACCGAGGCGAACCTGCTCTGAGCCCCGGACTCGGTTGCAGCCCGGAGTCACCCGGAGTCTCCTGAACCTGTGGGTTGCCCCCGATCTGGACCTGTTTCAACCTACCCTCCCGATGATCATCGCCCCCTCTCTACTGGCCTCGGATTTTGGTCGCTTCGCCCATGAGGCAGCGCGCGTCCAGCGTTCGAGTGCGGAGTGGTTGCATTTGGACATTATGGACGGGCACTTCGTCCCGAACATCTCTTTCGGGCCTGAGGTGGCCAAGGCGGTGCGTAAGGTGTTTCGGCGGCACCTCGACGTTCACCTGATGTGCTCGAAGCCGGAGATCTTGCTCGAGCCGTTCGTGAAGGCCGGGGCCGATTCCATGACCATCCACGTGGAGTTGGGTGATCTGGTTAATCCGCTCTTGTGGCGCATCCGGTCGATGGGCAAGCAAGTGGGGTTGGCCATCAATCCGCCGACGAATATTGATGCAGTGAAGCCCTACCTGGCCCAAGTGGACCTAGTGCTGGTGATGACGGTGAATCCCGGATTTGGCGGGCAGTCATTTATCGAAGAATGCGTGCCCAAGATCCAGCGGCTCGAGGTCTGGCGTCGGGAAATGGGTCTCAAGTTCCGCATTCAAGTCGATGGCGGTATCAACGACATCACCGGTCGTGAATGTGCCCGAGCGGGTGCGAATGTCTTCGTGGCCGGCACGCATCTCTTCGGCAAACGCAATATGGGTCAGGCGGTTCAGCGCTTGCGGGAACGGTTGATTCCGGCCGCCCAAGAATTGCTCTGAATCGGCGGACGGTCCGAGTTCTTGGCCGGTGTTTGGGCTCGGATGTTCGGTCCGGTTTTCGGTCCGGTTTTCGGTCCGGTCTTCGGTCCCGTGTTTGGTTCGGTCTTGGAACCCTCCTTCTGTGAAATGATTCCATCCCTCTTGGCCATGGTGCTTTTCGCCGTTTCATCGGTGAGCGCCCGTCGATCGGTGGGCATCTTCGGACCCGCAACGGCGAATTTCTTCCGGCAAATCCTCGCCGTTCTGCTGTTGGTGGCCTTTGTTCTCATGATGGGCTCCGGATTCTCCGGTCCGTCCCTATCCTGGTTCTTATGGAGTGGCGTGGTGGGCTATGGCCTAGGGGATGCCGGGGTATTTCTGGCACTGCCTCGGTTGGGTTCCCGACTTACCTCCCTCATGACCCAATGCCTCGCGGCTCCGATCGGAGCACTTCTGGAATGGGCCTGGCGTGGGCAGGTCCCCACCGGTGTACAACTTGTGGCGGGTTGCACGATCTTAGCGGGCGTGTTCTTGGCATTGGCGCCACAGCGCGGATCTGCCTGGGCGGGCGTGGAGTGGAAATCCGGTGTGTGGTTTGGACTGCTGGCGGCACTCGGACAATCCGGTGGGGCTGTCCTGAGCCGACAGGGGTTCGAATTGGCGAGGCTGGCTGGAGAGCAGGCGCACCCCATGACGGTGACCCTCCAGCGGGCCTTGGCCGGTTTAGTGGTGGGCGGACTCTGGTACGGAGCGGCCCGCCTCCGTTCCGGTCCGATTCCCTTGCGCCCGGCTCTCTTAAAGGGGCGCGATTGGCTTCTGGCCAACGCCTTGGCCGGTCCGACGCTGGGGGTGGCGTGCTACCAGTGGGCGTTGGCCCGGCACCCGGTTTCCCAGGTGCTGCCAGTGGTCGCCATGGTGCCACTGGCCGTCATTCCGCTGGCCTATTGGTTGGAACAAGAGCGGCCCACTCGACGGTCCCTCATTGGAGGCGTGCTCGCCGTGGCGGGCGTGGTCGGATTGGCGCGCTATTCTTGAGGGATAGGGAGTTGTTTTTGAGGCTCCGCGATCAAGAGACCCTTTCGTAGCAAGCGGCTCAGGGATTCCCGAGTAATCACGGGCATTTGGATCTAAATCCCGTTGCCCGACACTTCGGGGTACGGCTAGTTTTCCTAATCAAAAAATCAGGGGAGTCCAAAGCATGTTGAACAGAGATTCCTTGGTGGCAGTACTGATAGGGTTGCTGACGTGGTCCGCGACCGGGCAGGTGGATGCCGCCGATGGGGCCGGCCTCGTTGGATCCATTCGGCCGACCCGTTCTTCGCCGACCGACCTCGAGGTGTCGGGACCTTTTCCGAGTGGTCGCACCAATGGGTTCATCCCGCGCGAGCGCTTGATGGAACTGCCGCTGACGGTGGTCACCAATTCCATGGACCTGGCCCGCAAGGCCCCGGCCGTGTATCGGGGCATCCCGCTCCCGCAACTCCGATCACTCGTAGGTCTGGATGCATCCAGCGCTGACACGCTCTTTGCGGTTTGTAGCGATGGCTACTCGAAGGAGTTCCCGGCCGATTATTTGGAGGCGTTCCATTCGATCTTGATTCTCGAGATCGACGGTGCCGGCCCGGAGGCCTGGGGCCGCAGCACGCTGACCGGCCTCCAGATGGCGCCGTACTACATCAACGCCGCGGACTTCAGCCCGCGAGCCGATCAGACGGTCCTCGGGAGGCCTGAGCCCCTGCATTTCCCGTACAGCGTGGTGCGCATCGAATTTCGGACGGCGGCGGCCACGCTGGACCGGATCCGCCTGACGGGAGATGCCTCGAAGTTGGCCAGACAGGGACAGGAGATCGCCATTCGCGAATGCTTCGGTTGCCACGGACATGCCGACTTCGGGGGCACCCTTTCCGGAAGGCCCTGGCTGCTCATCAAGACCTGGGCGTCGAACACCAACTACTTCCGAAAGTACGTGGTCAAACCGAAGTCGGTGCAGCCGACCTCGAAGATGCCGGCGTTCACGGATCTTGAGCCGAAAGTGCTCGATGCGTTGCAGGCCTATTTCCGGGAACTTCGCGTTACCAACGTCCCCCGCTGAGGACCGGCGATCCGGCGGGGATTAGCACAGTAGTATT
Source organism: Verrucomicrobiales bacterium (assembly GCA_005789375.1). Next base: position 3,432 of record SXXZ01000227.1, read on the forward strand.
GCAACTGGGCCCACGTGCGTGTCGTTTTGGCCTGTCGAAATCCACGAAAGGAACCTACCCTTGTGGCGTGGCGGAGACACCTCCATTGGATCCCTTGGCATCCGGCTTTTTGGCCGATTTAGGGGCGGTGCGGGTGGCTTCTGACTACACGGTCCGCAACTATCGGCAGGCTTTGGAGGAATTCTCGGAGTGGCATCGGGGTGTTGCCGCAGGAGCCGCCCCAGACTGGGTCGCGCTTTCACGGGATCATTTTCGGCAGTACTTGCGTTGGTTGGGCCGAAAGCGCTTGGGTCGTGCTTCGGTGCGCCTTCGGTTGAGTGCTTTGCGCACCTTCTACCGGCACTTATTGCAGCAGAAAGCTGTCGTTGAGCAACCGGTTCGGGGTTTGCGAGTCCCGAAAGAGGAACGTCGGTTGCCTCGATTTCTATCGGTGCCCGACATGGAGCGATTGTTGCAGGCTCCCCTCGAGGAACACCGCCGCCTGCAATCCGTGGCCGATACGGGGTCAGCCCCCGATCCCACGGAGTGGTTGAGGGATGCGGCGGTCCTGGAATTAATTTATTCGGCGGGCCTGCGGGTCAGCGAAGTTTGCGGGTTGCGGGTCGATCAAGTGGATCTCAGCGGCCGGACGCTCCATGTCCTCGGCAAGGGGCGCAAGGAACGGGTGATTCCCTTCGGAGGTCCGGCGCTGGCCGCGTTGGAGGCCTATTGGCGATGGATCGGGCCTCAGCAAAAACCCTCGGATCCCGTGTTTCAGGGGCGCGGCGGGGTTCCGTTGAGCCCCATCCGGGTTCAGACCCGCCTGAAGCGGTATTTGGCCCAGGCCGGGCTGGACCCCGCGCTGACGCCCCACAAACTGCGCCACAGTTTCGCTACCCACCTCTTGGAGGACGGGGCGGACTTGCGGGCCGTCCAAGAGTTGCTCGGACACAAAAACCTCAAGACAACCGAGGTTTACACCCATGTCACCGTGGAACGTTTGAAAGCCGTCTATGCCGCGGCCCATCCCCGAGCTTGAGCCCGAGCCGCTCGGAAAACTTCAAGGTCTTAGCCGGAACCATTTCAATTAGATCGGTTGTGCTGGCTGCGTCTTCTTCCGCAAGAGCTTCGTTGTTCGCTCGATCTGGGTCTCAACCATTGGCCTACAATCGGCCCGCGCCTCGCTCTCGCCTCGTCTTGCGAAAGAATCCGCCATGCTATCCCTTTCCTCCCAACTGAATCGTTCCGGTTAGAGGTTTCGTAAAGGCTGTGAAAATCGGGGGTATACTGAAGAACTTTTGACGTATGTGGCTTCGGTGACCAGATTAGGGGCATCGGCCGCACAGCTGCGCCGACACTTTTGAGACCATGAGCGAAGAATCCCTCAACAACTTTACCCCTCGCGCCCAGCAGGTTCTCGCCCTGGCGCGCAAGGAGGCCGATCGCTTCAACCATAACTTCGTTGGCACCGAACATCTGCTGCTCGGGCTAATCAAGCTGGGGCAGGGTGTAGCGGTCAATGTTCTCCAAAAAATGGGGCTGGATCTGGATACGGTTCGCCAAGAGGTGGAGAAGGAGGTCCGGGGCGGCGGGGAGGCCAAGTCGGGCGGCAACATTCCCTACACGCCGCGGGTGAAGAAGGTTTTGGCTCTGGCTGCCAAAGAAGCCAAAGCATTGAACCATACCTATGTGGGCACCGAGCACATCTTGCTCGGTCTGTTGCGTGAGGGCGATGGCGTGGCAGCCAAGGTGCTCCGGAACTTGGAGGTCGACATCGAGCAGTGCCGCCAAGAAATCCTCAAGGAGCTCGATCCTCAGTTCCAGGCCGGCGAGGAAGAGGGTGGCGAAAAGGAACCAGCTCCTGAAACCGTTGAAGCCGGTAAGGCTCCGACCCGCGGCGACAAGAACAAGGATCAGAAGACGCCCGCTCTCAAGGCCTTCGGTCGTGATCTCACCGAGATTGCCAAGAAGGGCGATATGGATCCGGTCATCGGTCGCAGCAGTGAGATCGAGCGGGTCATCCAGATTCTTTGTCGCCGCACCAAGAACAACCCGGTGCTACTGGGTGAGGCCGGTGTGGGTAAAACGGCCATCGTCGAGGGTCTGGCCCAAGAAATCGCTAAGGGCAATGTGCCTGAGCTGTTGGCCGCCAAGCGGGTGATCACTTTGGATCTCGCGTTGATGGTGGCGGGCACCAAGTACCGAGGCCAATTCGAGGAGCGGATCAAGGCCGTGATGGACGAAATCAAGAAGGCCAAGAATGTCATCCTGTTCATTGATGAGCTGCACACCATCGTGGGGGCCGGTTCGGCCGAGGGAACCATGGATGCCTCGAATATCTTCAAGCCGGCCCTCAGCCGCGGAGAGCTGCAAATCGTGGGTGCTACAACACTCACGGAGTACCGCAAGTACATCGAAAAGGACTCCGCTCTCGAGCGCCGTTTCCAAACGGTCAAGGTGGAGCAGCCGTCGGTCGAAGATGCAATCGCCATCCTGACCGGTCTGAAGTCCAAGTACGAAGACCACCACAAGGCCGAGTTCACCTCCGATGCCGTGGAAGCGTGCGTGAAGCTTTCCGACCGTTATATTACGGCCCGATTCCTGCCGGATAAGGCCATCGACGTGCTCGATGAGGCTGGCTCCAAGGCACGAATCGGAGCAATGCAGCGACCGCCCAACATTAAGGAGATCGAGGCAGAGATCGAGTCACTGCGGCAGAAGAAAGAACAGGCCATCAAGGATCAAGACTTCGAGGGAGCGGCCCAGTTGCGCGATCATGAGAAATCGGCCAAGGAACGCCTCGAGAAGACGCTGAGCGACTGGAAGACTGCCAAGGACGAGAAGCGGGTGGTGGTCACCGAAGATGACATCCTTCAAGTGGTGGCTAAGTGGACGGGCATTCCCCTCAAGCGGATGGGACAATCCGACATGCAGAAGCTCTTGGCCATTGAAGACGAGTTGGCCAAATTGGTCGTCGGTCAGAAAGATGCCGTTGCTGCGCTGGCCAAGGCGCTGCGTCGTGCCCGAACCGACCTCAAGGATCCTAAGCGTCCGATCGGCTGTTTTGCTCTGCTGGGCCCCACGGGCGTCGGAAAGACACTTCTGGCGCGAACGTTGGCCGAGCAGATGTTTGGCAGCAATCAGGCCCTCATCCAACTCGACATGTCTGAGTACATGGAGAAGTTCACCGTGAGCCGTCTGATCGGTTCGCCGCCGGGTTATGTGGGTTATGCAGAAGGCGGCCAGCTCACCGAGAAGGTGCGCCGTCAGCCCTATTCCGTGGTCTTGTTCGATGAGATCGAAAAGGCCCATCCCGACGTGACCAACATGCTCCTGCAAATTCTGGAAGAGGGCAAACTGACCGACTCCCTGGGGCGCGTGGTCGATTTCCGCAACACGATCGTCCTGCTGACCTCAAACGTAGGATCCGAGGCGTTGCGCAAGCAGGGCAGCATGGGCTTTTCAAAGTCCAGTGACGATGCGAGCTACGATGCCATGCGAGGTCGGGTGTTGGATGAGGCCAAGAAGTTCTTCCGGCCTGAGTTCCTCAACCGTTTGGATGACATCGTGGTCTTCCGCTCCTTGGGCAAGCCCGAGCTCAACATCATTCTCGATCTGGAGATCACCAAGGTGTTGGAGCGGATCCGTCGCAAGAACGTCACGGTCATTCTCGACGACAAGGCTCGGGAATTCCTCATCGAGAAGGGCTTTGATCCGCAGTACGGCGCTCGCCCAATGCGTCGAGCCATCGAGAAGCATCTTGAGGATCCTCTCGCCGATGAAATCCTGCGTGGGACACTGATGGATGGGCAGCCCGTTACGGTGACCGCCGACACGGAGAAGCTGATCTTTAAACAGCGAAGCGAGGCACCCGAGGGGGCGTTGAGTTCTTAGGCGACTGAGTCAGGAGGGGAATCCCCCACTGCTTCTTAAGGGTCCACAGTGCCCCTCCCGGTGGGTTTTCGCTGGGAGGGTTGGCATTGAGGAGGCCAGTCAGGTACTTTCAAAGACACAGGAATCTTACGTGCCGGTACACCTCATCCATCAACGGTTCCGCTCCTTCATCACCCAGCTTGGAGAGGTTTCCCAGTTGCTGATGGAGTCCATTGCCTCCTTTCATCATCAGCGGCCGTCCTGGAAGGATTTTCTCTACCAACTCCATTTCATCGGGGTAAAGAGCCAGAGTGTGGTCATTACCACGGGAGCGGCCACGGGCATGGTGCTGTGTGCCCAGACATTCTTGCAGTTCCACAAGGTGAAGATGGACACTGCGACGGGCGCGGTGGTGAGCATTGGCATGAGCAGCGAGTTGGGACCGGTGCTCGCCGCCTTAATGCTCACCGGTCGGGTGGGAGCCTCCATGACCGCCGAGTTGGGCACAATGAAGGTGACTGAGCAGATCGATGCCCTCCGGACCCTCGCAGCGCACCCGGTAGACACGCTGGTGATGCCGCGCTTCCTGGCGCTTCTGGCCTCGGCCCCGTTGTTGACCGCAGAGTCTGTGGTGGTGGGTATCGTCTCCAGTTGGTGGGTGGGGGTGAATTTGCTCGGCATCGACAGTGCCTACTATCTGGTGAACATGACCCGGTACACCGATCCCCCGGACGTGCTAACAGGTTTAATCAAATCCTTTGTTTTCGGCGCCATTATCGCGGTGGTCAGTTGCCACAAGGGACTGACTTGCCAGGGGGGAGCCGAAGGGGTTGGAAAAGCCACGACCGAGGCGGTGGTGGCCGCGAGCATTAGCATCCTGATCGTTAACTTCTTCCTCACGCTGTTCCTGTCGCGCGTGTTCTACTCCTAACTTGAATCCATGATCGAGGTTCGAGACGTCACCAAGAAGTTCGGGAACCAAAAGGTTCTCCAAGGGGTGTCCTTGGACATCCGACGGGGTGAGGCGGTCGTCATCATCGGCCGCAGCGGTGGCGGCAAGAGTATCTTGCTCAAGCACCTCATTGGATTGCTCCAGCCAGATTCCGGAACCATTCGGGTGGATGGTGAGGACATCACGACGATGAACGAACGCAGCCTCCTTCGGGTGCGACGGAAATACGGGATGCTCTTCCAGATGGCGGCCCTCTTCGATTCGCTGACCGTCGAAGAGAACGTGGGGTTTGTGCTTCGCCGGCAGGGTCTGGAGTCGGAGACCGAGATTCGTCGCCGAATCGATGAGGCCCTAGACATGGTGGAATTGCCGGGGATTGGTAACAAGATGCCCAGCGAACTCTCCGGCGGCATGCGCAAGCGGGTCGGTTTGGCCCGGGCGATCGTTTACCGGCCGGAAATCGTGCTCTACGACGAACCCACCACCGGCTTAGACCCGATCGCCGCCGACAACATTGATCGACTCATCCGCCGGGTTTGGGAAACCCTTCACGTCACCAGCATCGCTGTGACTCATGACATGAAGAGCGCCCGCACGATCAGCAATAGGATCCTCATGCTCCATGAGGGGCGAATCTATTCCGAGGGACCGACTTCGGAGATCTTGGAATCGACGGATCCAGTGATTTATCGATTCGTCAACGGCATCTCGACGCCACAAAAATCTGAATGAGTGAGTTCATGGAACGAAAATCCCCCGCAGCACAGGTCGGCCTCTTTGTCCTGATCGGACTCGTGCTGATCGCCGCATTGCTTATCCACTTCAGCAAGGGAGCCTCCTTTTGGCGTTCCGGCCGAACGATCCTGATTTCCGCCGGCAATGTCGGTGGGTTGGTCGCGGGCGCACCGGTCAACATGTCCGGTGTCCGCATTGGCTCCGTCGAGGACATATCGCTTTCGGCCGACGGCCGGAGGGTGTCCATCCAGTGCCGCATCGAAAAACCAGTGACCATCTATGGTGACGCCCGCTTCGAGATTGAGCAGAGCGGGTTTCTGGGTGATCAGTTCGTTGCGATCATTCCCACGAAAAACGCGGCTCCGGCGCTTCAGGACGGTGCCGTCGTGACCGCCGTGGATCCCTTCAATTTGCAGGAGGCGGCCCGCAGTGCCGTGGGCCTCATGACCCGATTGGATCAGGTGGTCGAGCGGGTAGATCGCATGATTCTCTCGGCGTCGACCCTCAAGGACGTGACCAACACGCTAGCCAACCTGCGGCGGACTTCCGAGCGGTTGGATCGCACGCTGGGCGAGGTAGAGTCGCTGGTGTCCTCTGAAAAACCTGCCCTTGCGGCGACGGTGAGCAATCTTCAGGCATTTTCGGCGACCCTGACTCCGCTGGCAGGGCAGGTTGGGGCCCTGGCGGCCCGGGCCGACTCGCTATTGGTGCGGGCTGACACTTTGGTTGCCACCAATGAAACCACGTTGCGCGAAGCATTGGGCGGATTTCGAGATGCCTCTTTGGCGGTGCGCGACTTGACGCAGGACCTTCAGGCGGGGCGTGGAGCCGTCGGGGCGTTGCTCAAGGACCCCAAGCTCCAGTCCGAATTGGGGGCCACGCTGCTCAACCTCAATACCGTGTCGAGCAACCTCGCCAACAACGGTCTTTTCTGGAAACCCCGTCGCGTGCAACCGCTGACCAACACCACAGGCTATCCGGGTCGCGGCCCGTTTCGCTGAGCTAGGCCGATTCCGGGGGCGATAGGCCGACGATCTTTCTTTTGGCGTACTTCGGGCCGGGCCGATTGACAGTCGTGGGTGGGGCTTAGACCTTCCTTAGATGGAATTGGTCACGCTGTCCCGAGTCTTTATTCTGGTTGAGGCTGACCTCATGGCGACCCGACTAGAATCCGCCGGGTTCACCCCATTCATCCACGGGGTTGCTGCGGCCCTCAGTAGCGATGGCTACTCCATGGGTGCGGGGGGGATTCAAGTGAAGGTGCCCGCCGACCAGGCGGAGTCCGCACTTCAGTTCTTGGCGGAGGTTCCGGAGACCGACGCGTGGGGCGATGAGTTCCGGGCCGTGTACGATCGAGCCCTGTCGGCGTTCCGTTCGGGGCGCTCTTCGGTAGCGACCTTGTGTGATCCGGCCGATACCGCCTTCTTGCTGAAGAGCGGATGCTCCGTTCAGGAGCTCTACGATTTCGTTGAGGACGCTGTAGATTATGGCGAGCCCGATTTGGAAACGGTCCTCGATGTTCAGAGGATCCGGAGGGATTACTTTTTGGGAGTTCTGCGAGAAGAATGGACCGGGCAGGTGGTGCCCATGTCGGCGTTGCCGCTCAAGACCGATGCCGTCGATGGAATTGCTTGGTTACCGCGTTTGATCATCAAGGCGCGGCTCAAGCTGCGCGGAGAAATGCCACCGGATCTTATGTACGGGTGCGGAGGCGACCGGCCGTTTCTTCGGCGTATGGGACTCACGCTGCCAGGATTTCTGGAACTGGTGCGCGACTGCGGAGACGATAATTTGGCCATCGTCGAGGCGGTAAAACGTTCCCGGGACGCTGCCACTCGCTGAGGACGCCAGAGAGGACGTCTTTGAGTTTCTGGGCTCAGTAGTTTTGACACCGTCACTGACAGTTGTTTTTGGCCCCCCGGAGGCCGCCCAAGGACTTTCTAACAGCCCCCGGAGGCCCTACCACCCTCCGGATGCAGCCTGAGGGCTTCCGAGGTAGGGACCGATCTCCGAGCGGTCCGGCGCTGTGGCGGTCCGGCGCTGTGGCATTGCCCGTCGAGATTGCCTTCCATGGAGAGTGCCAACGCCTCGTCTTAGAACAGAAATTGGCCCTGCAATCACCGCCGTGCCAACGGCATCCTTTCGGATTAGTTCAGCACGAACGAGGCGTCTTTGGTTTCCAGACGAATCTTGTCAGGGATGTGATTGGGGTCGATACGCACCAAGACGCGGTGTGTGCCGGCGGCTAGGGCTACTGAGCCATTCACCTTCGATCCGTCCACCCACAGTTCAGCGCCCTGAGCGGCGGTCAGTTGGAACCGGACGGTGCCTGGCTGGGCCAGCTGGATCTCGGTCACCGCCAGCACGGCGATTTTCGAGGACCAAATATTGGCCTTGGTGGCGCCCTCCATGAGGGTCCGCGTGAGGTCTCCATTGACCCGGGAGAGCACCTCGGTCCAGCGCTTGTCCTCGAGGGGTTTTTTCCACATCCAGTCGGACTGTCCGTTTTGCTGGTCGGTGTGGACGATGTTGGCCAAGCGCCATTTGCGGGCCACGCCACCCTTGCTGGCATCGAATTCACCGGGTTTTCCGAGTTGGGAGAGGAACGCCACCAGATCGAGTTGCTCGGCTTCATTGAGCGAGTCAAGGAGACCGGCCGGCATCAATGAGGCGGACGCCTGATTGCGAGATTCTAGGTTCGACTTGGCGAGGACGATTTCCTGGTTGGCCGTGCCGCGCAGGACTAGCTCGCTCGCCGACTCTCGGACCACGGTTCCGGACAAGGTCTGGCCATCCTTGGTCTCCACGACCACGCCATGGTAACCCTCCTTGATTTTGGCGTTGGGCATTAGCAGTGATTCCACTAGGTAATCGGGCTGTGCGCTGGCCCCGATGGAGGTCATGTCTGGACCGACCCGTCCACCCGCACCGCCAATGGCGTGGCAGGTGATGCAGGCCAGGTCGGATCGGCGGTAGACGAGCTCACCGCGTTGCGGATTGCCGCTGGCCGCTGCCCGGGTGGCCATTTCGCGGATGAGTTGGTCGGTGAAGGCCTGGGTGTCGGCAGATAAGCCGGCCCCCTTGGCGAGCGTGAGCACCAATTCCATGTCATTGCGACCGCCTTCGCGAGCCACCCGCATGCCGGTACGGGCTGCTGCTGCGGGAATCCCCGAAGCGGGCAAGAGGGCTGCTAATTGTTTTCCAGAACCCTTGATTGCCAGCAATGAACGCCAGAACTCCTGGGCGATTTGTTCCTGATCCAAACCCTGAACGGCGGAGACCACCGCGGCCCCGGCCCCACTGAGGTCCAGCGCAGCCCAAGTCAAAACCGCACGGCGTCGGGTCGCAGGATCTTTGTCGTCCGCCAGTTGCTTCAGGAGAGGCAGGCTTCCGGCTCCTTGGAGACGCAGGACTTCGAAGACCGTGGTCCGGACTTGTTCGGACGGGTCATTGGCCAGCCGGGTTAAGGATTGGGTCGGAGGCGGAGTCTTCCAGTCGCCGGTGAGGCGCAACGTGGATGCACGGACGGAATCGTTCGAAGATTCGAGTAATCCCAAAATCCCCGTGGCATCGCCCTCGGGCCGCACCTTGCGGGTTCGGGCCGCCTCGCCCAGCGAGGTCAGGGCGCGCGCCGTGGCAGCATCATCAAATCCACCCGAGACGGTTTGTCGCAGCAGCGCTCCCAATTCTTTGGGGCCACCGGCCTGACCAATGAGCTCAATCCAGGGGCCGGAACCATCACGCGGGAGGCGGCGCTCTTGGATGACGCGCCCCAAAACTCGGCTCGCCTGTTCGGCTCGGATGGCCTTCAGGGCGAAGGCCAATTGTTTTTCACGCCCCTCGGATTTCCAGGCTCCCGATTCCAGGGCAGCGATCCATGGCTCGGAGAGTTCGTTGATCGTCAACCAAAGGGCGTAGTCTAGGGTGGGATCCATGGGCTGCTCGAGGACGCTCAGAGCCAGCTCGGCAGATCGGGCTCCGGGAATCTTGGCCAGGGCACGAAGGGCTTCCAGACGGACCCGTGGGTGGGTGTCTTGGACCAGCTTCGAGAGGGTTTCGAGCCGTTGAGCTGCGTCGCTGGCGGCGTCGGCCTTGGAAGCGACCGGGACAAGCAGCAGCGCACTGGCGAGGACGAGTCTGCGGAACATGACGGAACCATCGAACGGGAAGGCCTCCGCCTTCAAGTGTCCGATCATCAAAATTAGCGATCGTCCGCTCCTCCAAGCTCAAGTTCTCGATTCGTTCGCCGGCATTTAGCTCAGCTCAAGGGGTCTCCCGGATCAATGCTCTCAATTGGATACCCTTGCCATTGGCCGGGTTGAAGCCCCCCACACGAATTGTGCGCAGCTCAGGAAACCGAGCGCTCAGGTGACCGAAGGACTCTCCGTCGGGCAGAATACAAATTCGGGATCCGGGTCGGGCCAGAAACTCCAGCGCAGCCGTCTCGTTTGTTAGGTGCTGGATCCAGGGCCCACCCTTGGGCCGTAGGTACCAGTACAGGCTGGGTTCTTGGAATTGCAGGGTCGCTAGTTCGGTTTTTGGGTTGATCCAGCGCCGGCATTCTTCGGCGAGGCGAGGCACCGGCAGCAGGCGGGAAAATAGTCCCAGGCCCGGCAAGGCCAGTAGTAACAGGAAGACCAAGGTGCCGACCGTCAGCCTCTGGAACAGCCGCCAAGTCGGTGGACTGCTGGCAATGGCCTTGCCCAACCAGAGTGCGATGAGAGGAAAAGCCGGCAGAGTATAATGCGGGAGCTTGGTGCGGATGAGGGTGAAGACCACAAACACTCCGGCGATGCCCGCCAAGAGGTATCGATCGATGGGTGATTGGGGAGCGGCCGTTCGAGCGCGCCAAACCAACCTCACCAGCCAAGGAGACCAAGGAAGAAATCCCACCAGCAACGTCAGTCCGTAGAAGGGCAAACTGCAAACATAGCCGAGCAAGCCCTTCAGCCCATGACCTTCCAATACCCCGACAGACCGAGCAACGACGTGCTTGCCGATGCCCACCTGGAAATATTCGCCCCGAGTCGCCAACAGGGCTGGAATGCCCCAAATGGCCACAAGTCCCAGGGTCAGTGCTCCGCCAAACCACCAGAGTCTGGGTTGCCGCCAAGGGCTGGCAGGATCGGACGGCGAAGACAATCGTCCACAGGCCAAGAGAATGGCCGGCAGGCCCGCCAGCCAAGCCACGGGCCCCTTGGCGAGAAATCCTAGGGCCAATGAGGTGAAGAAAACCCAGAACCATCCGGCAATGGCTCGTCTCCGACCACGGGCCT
>SXXZ01000228.1 GCA_005789375.1 Verrucomicrobiales bacterium
AGAGGGAAGAGCAGATCGACCAGACGTTGTTTAGCGAGGTCATCGAGCAAGAACTGCCCCCCGACGGTCCGAGAAACGCAGTGATAAACGGCCCCCGCCTCCTTAATTCGCCCCCTTCGCATAACCCCAACCTAACCCCTGCCCCTCACCAGTCAACAACAATGAACCTGTCACCATGTTGTTTTGGGTTGGCTTTTTGGCGGAGATCGGTTTGGATTGGTTGCGAGATGAATTTGAGTCTGACTCCGGCGGGTTTGGGTTTTCGGATGCCGGCTGAATGGGAAACACACTCGGGAACTTGGCTGACTTGGCCGCGTCCGGAGGGGATCAGTTTTCCAGAAAAGTATGAGACGGTGCCCGATGTGTACGCGGAGTTGATCCGGGCTTTGGTGAAGGTGGAGTCTGTGCATATTAATGTCTGGAATGCCGAGAGGGAGGACTGGGTTCGAGGCCTACTCTCGGATCGGAAAACTCCGCTAGATCGGGTTTCCTTCCACCATTTTCCCGCCTATGAGCCTTGGTGCCGGGACCATGGTCCTATCTTTTTGGTGCGTGATCGTGCCGGGATCCGAGAGCGTGCCGTTGTGGATTGGGACTACAATGCTTGGGGAGGTAAGTACCCTCCTTATGATCTGGACGATGCGGTGCCTCGTCATGTGTCAGCGCTGCGGGGGCTGCCGCTCTATTCGCCCGGCATGGTTCTCGAGGGGGGATCGATCGAGGTGAATGGAGTTGGAACATTGCTGACTACCGAGGCTTGCCTACTGAATCCCAACCGGAATCCGGAATTGAATCGGGAGCAGATTGAACAGCAGTTGCGGGATTATCTGGGGGTCCGCCATATTCTTTGGCTCGGCGATGGAATCGTTGGTGATGATACCGACGGGCATATCGATGATATCGCTCGGTTCACGGATTCGCAGACCGTGGTGACTGTGGTCGAGGAGGATTCAGCTGACGCCAATTACGGTCTCCTGCAAGAGAATCTGCACCGTCTGCGGTCGATGAAGGATCAAGACGGAAATGCGCTGCGCATCGTGGAATTGCCAATGCCTGGTGTGGTGGAATATGACGGCCAGCGTCTCCCGGCTAGCTACGCCAATTTCTACATCGCCAACCGTTGCGTGCTGGTGCCGACGTTCCGGCATGCCAATGATGCAAGGGCTCTGGAGGTGCTCCGTCCTCTGTTCCCAGGGCGGGAGGTCATCGGGATTGATTCAACGGAATTAATCTGGGGGTTAGGCTCCTTCCACTGCATTTCTCAGCAGGAACCCGCCGGGGGGCCGTTGCCGCTGGAGTGAGCAACCTTCGATCGGCGCCTAACCTGTCGGAATTAGACAAAAAACAGTCAAATCTGAAGACTCGGAGTTGGTGTCCACTCGGTGGCGCCATACTTCCTCTGGTAGCGATTGACCCGCGGCCAACCAGAGTTCTTCAATCAGGGATGATTTCCAGTGCGGTCGGATGTCGGTGGATTTTAATCCTCTTGGCGGCGGTCCTTCCTGTTTCGGCCGTATATTTTCCACCCCCGGATGCCGAGGGCGGATGGCGGTGTGCCACCAACGGGCAGTCCGTGATCCGTCGGCGCGCCGGCCTGGACGCTCGTCGGTTGGCTCAAGCCTGGGAGTACAACCAACGCTGTTCCCAGAACGCCGGTCTCCTGGTTGTTCGCCATGGTTGGCTGGCTTGGGAACGTTATGTGGGCCGGGCCAATCGGGAGGCGCGTCCGGATATGGCCTCGACGGGTAAGGCCTACACCAGCATCGCCTGCGGAATGCTCCTTCAAGAATTTCCTGACCGATTTCCCCAGGGTCTCGAAACTCGTGTGTTTACTCCGGAGTTTTTGCCGGAGGCGTTTTCAACGGAGGGTCGTCTGGATGATCCCCGCCGCGCTGATATTACACTCGGTCATTTGTTGTGCATGAGCGGGGGATATACGGGTGAGGGAGGTGCTCCGACAGCGGTGGTGATGGGTCGATCGTTTGCCCTGAAATCCGTCCCGGGACAAGACCTTCGGGATTTGGACGGATCCTCGCTCCGCTGCGCGATGTGGACCAATGCAGGCGGCGGTTACTCCTATTCGTCCCCTGAGCCACATATCGCCTCCATGGTGCTGCGGCGGGTCAGTGGTATGGATCTGCGGGAGTACCTCGATGTGCGTTTGGCTAAGCCCATGGGTTGGGGGGCCTGGAACTACTGCCTCTACCGGGGTGACATCACGTTGCCCCATGCCAATGGCGCGGGCAGCATCGCGGTGGCTGCCACCGATGCCCTGCGTTTTGGCTATTGCTTGTTGCAGAACGGACGTTGGGGACGCCGGCAATTGGTGTCCTCCAACTACATTGCTCAATGCCGCCAGATGTCTCGGTTCAATCCGCACAGCCCGTACAGCTTGATGTTCGAACACAATGCCGATGGGCATGTCGCCGGCGCCCCCAGAGATGCCTTTTGGAAGTCCGGAGCCGGTGGCTTTGCCCTGATTGTGGTGCCGTCGCTCGATTTGGTGATCTACAAGATGGGCGGAAATAACGGGCAATATGATCCGACGCTGACCCGGGTTCCGCAGCCTCCTGGAGGCAAGGATCGAGACGATTGGAAGCCTCTCCAAAGCACTCCGTTCCAGGAACCGAGCAATGGAGGGGACGGCGGCATTCGGCGCGTCCTGGAAATGGTCTGCGCTGCGACGATCGATTGATGATTAGGGGAATCGTGTTAGGCGCTTACCAGAAGGCCTCCAGTGTCAGCACCGTTCCGGAACCCATGGAAAGTGGCCGGTTTGAAAACTACGATTTTGCCATGTTCTTGGGAGGGGGCTTCCGGATTAAGCAGCCGCGTTTCTTGGTTCTTCCAATGGCCCCCGAATGCGTTCTAGGCCCAACAGACTAAATCAGGATCCGCTGGGGCAACGAACAAGAAGAGAGCCGATTGATGAGGCGTTGAACTTTTGAAGACGGTCGTTTTCGAACTGACAGGTTTCGTCGGTTTGCACTCCGTTGCTGACAGACCAGACCTGTTGGGTCGGGTGATTGGTGGAGGATAGATTTCTTCGGGCAAGAAATGCGGCGCTTGCGTGCAATGCATTCCTAAATGTCCCAAGGCTCTCGGCGGCCGCTCTACCAGCCTCTTGCTGGATGTTCTGGAGGTTCCTGCGAGTTCGAGTGACTCCGGTACCGAACTAAATCGAAGCGGATTACCGACGCAGAGTCCTGCTTTGCAGTGTCGCTGCTGGGTAAACTGTTGTCGCAGCCCTGTGGGAAAGTGGAGTGGTAGGGGAGACTCCGGTGCGAACCATCGGAACGGGCATCGATACAATGCCTCGGTTTGCCGGGGCGCCGTTTTGGGACCCACCGGACACTGTGGCCAGAGCCGGGTTAACCGGATTCAATGGCACTCCACCCGCCGCAAAGAATTGTGAGGCCATCTGACCTTGGACTACGGTCGGAGTGCGTCGAGTCACACCGCGGATTCCTTGCGCCAGTGTCACGGAGACTGCGCAATAAGACAGGGCCATCCAGCAAAGAACTCGCATCTCCGTTGGCTACGCTCCAATGACAGGAATGCAAGGATTTTATCTCCCCTGGCCCCTGTCGTTATCCCTTCGCTGCTCAGCCCCTGAATGAGGAGCACTGAAGCCTGAGATTGAATCTAAATGCTCAGGGCAGCAATCGGCGGACGGCGTCGAAGACATTTTTCACCGGCACCCCAGCCATGGCCGCGACCCCCTTGCAAGATTCGTACTCGGGTGCTGCTTGGATGACTTTGCCATTCAGCAAACCCCGTTTGATCTGCACGGTTCCGAAGGGCGTCTTCACCGCGATGTGGTCGCGTTGCAATTTGCGACGTTGAGCCACGGTCCGTCGGACGCCGAATGCCGAAGTTTCCAGCAGCAGAAACTCGGTGAATCGGTCGGCGTCGTCGGGTTCACACAGGAGGCTCAAGAGGACACCCGGTCGCCCCTTCTTCATCTGGATCGATGTGTGGAAGGCATCCAGAGCTCCTAGCCTCAGGGCTTTGTCCAAGACATGCCCGAGGATCTCCCCGGAAATGTCATCCAAGTTGGTCTCCAACACGGCCACCTGATCGGTTAACCAATCGTGTTTCGCTGAACCGGCAGCGCTTTCGCTCAAGATGGCCCTCAAGACATTGGGGCGAGTCTTGTTGTTTCGGGTCCCGAGTCCGTATCCGATGCGTTGGGCCTTGAGCGATTCCATGGGGCCAAAGGATTCCACAAACTCGGCCAAGAGGGCTGCTCCGGTAGGAGTGACCAGTTCATGGGGTTCTTCGCACTGGGTCACTCCGATACCCCGCGCTCCGAGTATTTCAAGAGTTGCCGTGGTGGGGATGGGGAATCGCCCATGGGCGCAGTTCACAAAGCCGGTGCCTTCGACAACCGGGGCGCTGGTGATACGGGGTTGGCCCAGCAGTTCGAGACAAATCGCGGCCCCGACGATGTCCACGATGGAATCCACTGCCCCCACTTCATGGAAATGGACCGATTCAGGGGGCAGTCCGTGTACCTTGCCCTCGGCCACGGCGACGCGGTGAAACACGGCTATCGACCTCGATTTGACCCAGTCG
>SXXZ01000229.1 GCA_005789375.1 Verrucomicrobiales bacterium
CTGAAGAACCGCAGGCGAGCATCGAGGGTATCCACTTCGTCGAGGTCGAGGCACGCGAGGAAGATGCCGTACTCGAACTTGTGCGCGCGGGGCTCCAGACGATGATGCATCACTCGGGCCTCATAGAGGCAGGAGCGAAGCGGAGCATCGTCGGTGGTGGGGCGGTGAGCCATGCTTAAAGTTCAAGCGTCGCACCGCCTCGTTCAATGTCGAGGCGGTGGAGTGGACTCATTCCTTGGAACCCAATTGGGACCGATCAGATCCGGACGGCGGGAAACCTGAAAGCGTGCATGGCTCCGTGGCCCGTTCTCGTGTAGCTTCGACTCCTCATTGTGAACGAAGGCGTGCTTATTTCCGCTCAGGACTTGGTCCTGAACATCAACGACCGAGCCCTATTGGATCGGGCCTCACTGGCCTTGTCGGCGGGGGATCGCATCGGGCTTGTGGGTCGCAACGGTGCTGGCAAATCCACCTTCATGCGCATCTTGGCCAGTGAAGCCGAGGCCGATGACGGTGTGATCACCCGGCGCAGGGACCTGGTCACAGGGTATTTGCCCCAGGCCTTTGAACTGGATTCCAACCTCACAGTCCTCGAGGCCGCACGCGATGGGGCACGACATGTCCTCTCCCTCATTCATGAGTTTGAGAATCTTCCGGGTCATTCCAGTCGGCATGACCATTTGGAAGAGCGTATCCAGCAACTGGAGGGATGGACGGTCGATTCGCGGGTTCGCACGGCCCTCAATCAGTTGGGCTGCCCGCCGGATGATCGGCGAATCGGCGAGTTGTCCGGTGGGGAACGGCGTCGTGTGGCTCTGGCTCGGGCCCTGATCGCCCGGCCGGACTTCCTGATGCTCGATGAGCCGACCAACCATTTGGACACCGAATCGGTGGAATGGATCACGGAGTTTCTGGCGGGCTACCCCGGCGGCTTATTGGTGGTGACCCATGACCGGCATTTTCTCGACTCGGTGGCCACCACCATTGTCGAACTGCGCAACGGCAAATTTGAACGCTACGATGGCAACTACTCGGAATACTTGCTCCAGCGGGCCGAGAAGCTAGCCACCGAGGAGGTCACCGAACACAAGCGCCAGATGTTCCTGCGGCGCGAGATCGAGTGGGTGCGTCGTCGTCCTAAGGCCCAGACGAGCAAGAGTCAGGCGCGTCTGGATCGATTTTCCGCCGCCGACAGTGCGGGTCCGCCGCCCACCGAATCCGAGATGGAATTGGTCATCCCACCGCCGCCGCCGCTGGGTAACCGGGTCGTGGAGATAGAGGGCGTGGGCATGCAGTTCGGGGGACGTCGTCTCTTCTCCGATCTCAGCCTGAATTTCGCCGGTGGTACTCGCATTGGAGTGACCGGCCGCAATGGATTGGGCAAGACGACGTTGCTGCGAATCCTGTTGGGTGAGATGCCGCCGACTGAGGGGGATGTGCGCATCGGATCCCTGACGCGTTTCAACTACGTCGATCAGGGCCGACTTCGGGTGAACGAAGAACGGACCGTTCTGGAAGAGGTCAGCGACGGGACCGAATGGGTCCAGTGGGGTGATGAAAAACTCTCCCTGCGTGGCTACCTCAAGCGGTTCCTCTTCACCGATGACCGCATCACCACCCAGGTAAAGCACCTCAGCGGGGGTGAGCGCAGCCGGCTGTTATTGGCTCGGGTGCTCAAGCGAGGCGGCAATTTCCTGGTCCTGGACGAGCCGACCAATGACCTGGATTTGCAAACCATGCGAATTCTGGAGGAGGCGCTGACGTTCTTTCCCGGGTGCGTTCTGGTGGTGAGCCATGACCGTTATTTCCTCAACCGGGTGTGTACCGGCATCTTGGCCTTCGAGGGCGAGGGGCGGGTCGTCTTCAGTGAGGGTAACTACGACTACTATCTGGAGAAACGGCGCCGGGTCGCTTCAAGTTCCGGTGGCCGTGAATTCAAGCTCGCAGGGTCGGCCTCGACACCGAAGGCGGGTAAGACCCGGAAGCTCAGCTTCAAGGAACAGCGGGAGTTGGAGGGGATCGAAGCGGTGATCCAGGTGGCCGAGGCTCAGGTGACTGAGCGTGAAGCGCAGTTCTTGGATCCGGACTTCATCCGTAAGAATGGAGCCCGGATGCAGACGCTTATGGCCGAGTTGGAGACAGCCAAGGCCGGGGTGGCCACGCTCTATTCCCGCTGGGAAGAATTGGAGGCGGTCCGAGCCGCTGCCGCGCAATCCTGAAACAGCCCAATCCTCAACCACCCTTCTCATGGCTTCCTCACCGTCGTCGTCCTCGCACCTCAAAGCTTTGGATTACTCGGTCGTCCAGCAATGCATGCATTGCGGGCTGTGCCTTCCGACGTGTCCGACCTACGACGTGACGAAGCTCGAACGGCATTCGCCGCGAGGGCGGATCGCCTTGATGCGCGCGATCGCCGATGATCGTTTAGAGCCCACCAAGACCTTTGCCGACGAGATGTATTATTGTCTCGGATGTCTGGCTTGCATGACGGCTTGTCCGGCGGGGGTAGACTACGCGGAACTCTTCGAGCGGGCGCGGGCTGAGGCGGAGGCCTCTCGGGTTTTGGCAACTCCCGGTCGGTCGTTGATCCGGGCCCTGAGCCTTCGGGGGCTCTTCATGGACTTGAACCGGCTCAAGATCCTAGGCCGAATCATGCAGCTTTGGCAGGGCCTGGGACTTCAGTCGGCGGTTCGGGCGCTGGGCCTGACTCGGCTGCTGCCGCGGCGTCTGCGGGAACTGGAAGCCATGACCCCACCGGTGCAAGCCCAGTGGACCGAGGACTTGGTCGCTCCTGTGACTCGTGCTCAGGGGGTTCGTCGTTACCGTGTTGCGTTGCTCGCCGGCTGCGCCCAGGACTTGATCTTCAGTGACGTCAATCGCGATACGGCTGAAGTCCTGGCCCGCAATGGTTGTGAGGTGATCACCCCGCCCGACCAGCATTGCTGTGGATCGCTCCACGCGCACAACGGTGAGTGGGAGATGGCTCAAGAATTGGCTCGGCGGAACATCGACCAATTTCCGCCCGAATCCTTCGATGCGATTATTAGCAACGCCGGAGGCTGCGGGTCTCATCTCAAGCACTATGCGCGACTCTTGGCCGATGACGCCCGCTATGTCCAAAGGGCCAAGCTTTGGGATGCGAAGGTGAAGGACATTCACGAATGGTTGGCATTCACTGGCATTGAGCCGCCGCCGGCTGCAGGTGCCTCGCAGCAGGTGGTGACCTACCACGAATCTTGTCACCTCTGTCATGGCCAGAAGATCTCTGCGCAGCCTCGGTCATTGTTGCGGGCGATTCCTGGGGTGCGTCTGGTGGAATTGACCGAAGCTGCGTGGTGTTGCGGCAGTGCCGGCATCTACAATCTGACGCAGCCCGAAATGGCGGGCCAGTTGCTGCAGCGGAAGGTGAATCACATCGTCACCACGCGGGCTCAGGTGGTCGCCACGGGCAATCCTGGTTGTTTGCTGCAACTCATCAACGGTTGTCGGGATCGGGGGCTTGAGCTGCGGGTGGCTCATCCGGTGACTCTGCTGGCCGAGGCTTATCGACGTTGAGTGGGTTTCTCAAGACTGGGGGTCGGTCCCGAATGGCAGTTAGTTAAGGCCTAGGCGTTTCTTGGTGAGCCGCTTTCTGCGAGGCGGGTGGGGCAGGTTTTCCAGCATGTACTCCATGGTGGCCCGCTGCATTTCCTGCAGCAGGTCCCAGACTCGCCGTTGATTGGC
>SXXZ01000230.1 GCA_005789375.1 Verrucomicrobiales bacterium
AAACCGCCGCCGACCAGGTGTGGATCGCCCGGTACAGTTTGATGCGCCTCTGCGAAAAGTACGGCATTGAAATCAACTGGCATTGCAAGCCCCTCGGCAAAGACGTGGATTGGAACGGTTCGGGCATGCATGCCAATTTCTCGACGACCTACATGCGCGAGACGGGTGGACAGCCTTACTTCGAGTCCCTCATGGCGGCGTTCGACAAGTACAAGAACGAGCACATCGCCGTGTACGGACCGGACAACCATTTGCGTCTGACGGGGTTGCACGAGACCCAATCGATCGACAAGTTCAGCTACGGAGTGGCCAACCGCGGCGCGTCGGTCCGTGTCCCCCACAGCTTCGTGAACAACGGCTACAAGGGGTCTATTGAAGATCGCCGCCCGAACTCCCAGGGCGACCCGTACGCAATCGCCAGCCGCATCCTTCAAACGATCGCAACGGTCCCCACGCCGTGACCGACCAGGGCGTCTGAGCGCCTCCTGAAATGACGTTCACAAACCCGGGCGATTGCCCGGGTTTTTTCTTTCCGAGAACCTCCTCAGAAAAAATACAACGGAAAAAAACTCAGCTTGGGCGTCAAGATCACGCAGTTCACGCAACGGCATCCTGCTAAAATCAGCGAAAGACCAATGAAAACCCTGTTTTAGAGAGATGGCATCTTCATAGCTTGAAACGGGACAAAAGGCGTTGACACTCTAGGTTGACTGCCTACAGTCGCCCCACCTTAAGCCCTTAACTTCACAAACTAAATCCTATGAATCGTCTCCGCAAACAACGTCTCGGCGCTTTCACGCTGATCGAGTTGCTCGTCGTTATCGCCATCATCGCGATTCTGGCCGGCATGCTCCTGCCTGCTCTGGCCAAGGCCAAGTCTCGCGCCAACCGCATCTCCTGCGTCAACAACCTGAAGAACATCGGTTTGGCCTTCCGCACCTTCGCGGTGGACTTCGGTGGCGCCTACCCCTGGCAGGTTTCTCCTGATCAGGGCGGTGTCTCGCTCGTCGCCGCCTCCGTGGCCGGCACCATAGCCACCGGTATCTCGAACAACGTCACCGCCGCCTTCGCGGCCGTGTCGAACGAGTTGAGCACCCCGAAGATCGTCTGGTGCCCGTCCGACGGCAGCCGCTTCACCGCCTCCAACACCTGGGTGGGTGTGCAGCGCTTGGCTCTCGCCAACAACCAGAAGGTTCCGAGCTACTTCCTCGGCACCACCGCCACTGAAGAGCAGCCCCAGAGCATCTTGGGCGGCGACCGCAACGTGACCAACGGCTCGACCGAGGCTCTGCTGGCTGGCAAGCACGTCATCTTCGCGAACCCCGACGCCAATGGAGCCATCGCCGTCGCGACCCTGAACAAGATCGGCTACACCAGCTCGATCCACCAGAACGCCGGCAACATCCTCTTGGGTGACGGCTCCGTGCAGCAGGTTTCCTCGGGCCGCTTCCGCGATCAGATCCGCGACTCTGCTGCCGCCTCCGGCGCGCAGAACTTCATCTTCCCGGCTGCTGGCAACTAAGTTGCACGCATCGGATTTGGCCCTCCTGGGCTGAATACACAAAAGGCACCCCCAACGGGGTGCCTTTTTGTTTTGCCACTCTAGTTTTCTCGGTCGGGTTCCCGAGGAGGTGCCTAGTGAGACCTGGTGAGACCTGGTGAGACCTGGTGAGACCTGGTGAGACCTGGTAAGACCCTGCAAGTAATGCGATGAGTACCCTCCGATCGGCCCGCAATTTCTCAGCGAGAAATCGACCGCTGGGGCGAGTTGTTCAAAGCCAGGCTTACGAAAGCTCCTAGAGCTCACTCCGGAACCTCACCGACTGGCTCGAGTCGAACAGACCGTCGCCCACGGGCCTCCCCACTGAAATAGTTCCGGCTTAGGCCCCCGTCAGATCCTTCAGAATCTCATCCAGCGTCCGCTTGGGGCGGAACCCCGTGAGGCGCTCCAGCAACTTGAGGCTAGGCTTGCGGTGGCGCATGTCCTCAAAACCCGGACCGAAAACGGTCTCATAGGCAACCAACTCCACCCGGGAGGCCGAACGCGTCACCTGGATCACCCGCTCTGCCAATTCCCGGATTTCCACCGACTGATCATTGCCCACGTTCACCACCTGCCCCACCGCTTCCGGGGAGTTCATCAAGCGAAGGACCGCCTCGACGGAATCGGCCACATGGCAGAAACAACGGGACTGACGACCATCACCATAAACCCGCACCGGGACGCCCGCACGGGCCGAGTCCACAAAGCGCGGAATGACCATGCCATAGGCTCCAGTCTGCCGGGGACCCACCGTGTTGAAGAACCGCACGATGCGCACAGGCACTCCGCGCTCGCGGTAGTAGGCCATCGCTAAAAACTCATCCATCAGCTTGGAGCAAGCATAACTCCAACGTCCCAACGTCGATGGGCCGATGAGCAAGTCATCGGTCTCCGAAAACTCCGGCTGGGAGCTCTTTCCATACACCTCGGAGGTCGAGGCCAGCAGCACCGGTGTGCCACTGTGAGAGGCCGCGGCCAGCACCACCTCAGTCTCGCTAAGATTGGTCTCGATGGTCCGGATGGGCGAACGCATTACCTGTTCCACTCCTACAACGGCCGCCAGATGCACCACCATCGCGGCGCTGGCCACGAGTGATTCCAAATCGTGGCATTCTGACACCTTGCAGGCGCGGAAACTAAAGAGGGGATTCCGCTCAGCCAAACTGAGATTGGAGCGAGAACCCGCGGACAAATCGTCCACGACGATCACCTGCTCTCCCGCCTCCAGCAGACGGTCGGTCAAGTGCGATCCGATGAAGCCCGCGCCACCGGTCACTACGATGGGTTTACCATGCACACAGCCATCATGCCGGGAAGCCGGATGGAAATGAAGCATTCAAGACACGCTCTCAAATGCATATGGCGGGACAATCCCGTTGACACCCCGAAACTCGATTCCTAACGTTTTGAGAGAAAATCCTATGTCCGAAACCACGCCTCCGGTCAATCCGCCCGCCGCTGCCGAACCCCAGATTCCGGCCGAGGCGTCCGCCCAGAAGAAGCAGACAGTACGCATCAGCCTTCCGCCCAAGCCCGCGGGTGGTCCTTCGATCCGCGTGCCTTCTGCTGCAGCGGCTCCTGCCCCGGTTTCCGCAGCACCCGCCGCCGCTCCGGCCGCGCCCGCACCAGCAGCATCTGTGGCGGCAGCCTCAATGTCTTCGCACGCCACCAAAGCCGCCGCGCCCGCAGCACCCGTTGCCGCAGCCGCCGCTCCGGTCGCTAAACCGGCTGCCTCGGCCAGCCGTCCGGCTGCCAAGCCAGCCAGCATCAGTGGCCTCGACATGGGATTGGCCTTCGCGGCGATGGCCCTCGGCATCGCCGCCGTCGCCGCGCAATTCGTCGTTGCGAACTAAGTCTTTCGGGCTTTCTTTCCAAAACTATGGCTGCTGCCAACATCATCACTGCGACCACCCAGAACTTCCCCGCCGAAATCATCGGCTCCGAACAACCCGTCCTAGTGGACTTTTGGGCTGAATGGTGCGGCCCTTGCAAAATGCTCGGACCGGTTCTCGACGAGCTAGCCACCGAGTACGCCGGTAAGGCCAAGGTCGCCAAGGTCAATATTGATGACTACCAGGACCTGGCCGGTCAGTTCGGAATCCGCTCCATCCCAACCTTGCTGATCTTCAAGGGCGGCCAAGTGGTCGAGCAGTCCGTGGGCCTGAAGTCCAAGAAGGATCTCAAGGCCAGCCTCGACCGAGCCATCGCCGGTTGACCCGAACCTCGGTCCAACGTTTTGCAAAAACCGCCCGGCGAACCCGGGCGGTTTTTTCTTGGGTTGGGACATGGGCGGCAAGGCCTGGTTGAGTCCGTTTTCAAAACCCCTCGGGTCTGGGATGCGTCCCGAATGAGTGATCGTTTCTTTGAACTCCCAAAACCCAGGTTGTCAGGAAACGGACGGATCAATCGTTATCTTCTTTGAGGCCTAGTTATGACACCCCCCTTTCATCGTGTTCGCCCCCCATCAGCATTCACTCTGATCGAGTTGTTGGTCGTCATCGCTATCATCGCCATTCTCGCGGCGTTGCTCTTGCCTGCCCTTTCGAAATCCAAATCCCAAGCACTGAGCGTCCGGTGCCAATCGAATCTTCGGCAGCTCAACCTGGCCCTCTTGGGTTACGCCAATGATCACCGTGACAGCGATCCGCCGCGGCAAGGGGTTCCTTATTGGACGCAACCCCTTTCCCCTTACTACGGAGACACTGAGAGCGTTTTGAAGTGCCCAGCAGATTCCCGCACGCCGACCAAGATTTCTTGGCCACCCACCCTACCGCCGCCTCTTTCAAAACAACTCCCCTTCGACATAGACGGTTCCCACCGAAGCTATCTCGCCAATGGCTGGAATGATTATTTCAAGGAAACCCTCTCGCCCGAGGCGCTGGCACGCTTCCAAGTCATTTTGGACATCACTCCAACCCAATTCTCTTGGGAATACTCCGTTCCACTGAGCGCCATTCCCAACCCCTCTGAGACCATTACGTTCGGCGAGAAGAAATCGGCTTCCCCCCAAGCGTACATGGATTTCCTCCAAGGCCGAGGTGGCGGCGACGACATCAACGAGGTCGAACACGGTCGTCATGGACAAAGTGGAAACCGATCCGGGCGATCCAACTTCGCCTTCGTCGACGGCAGCGTCCGCTCGTTGGGTTACGGTCAATCGATCACGCCAGTCAACCTTTGGACCACCACCGCCGGCTTCCGGAGTATGCCGCCGGTCCCACCCGATCGGATTAAATAGCCGATGGCAGGCACTGAGCCAACCGGCCCACCGCAATCCTCAGGTTTTTAACGATGAAACAAATCCTTCGCTCTTTGAGTGCCATTTTGCTCGTCGTTTGGGGTAACCTAGAGGTCTGTGCCGCCGTGGGTCACCCCACGTTCCTAAGTCCGCAAGTGTCGCCTATCGCCCTCGCTGGCGGCTTCGTCTTCGTGGCCAACACGCCGGCGGACACGGTCGATGTCATCCAGGCCAGCACCCGAAAGATCGTCACCCGCATCCACGTCGGCATTGAACCGGTCTCCCTAGCGGCCCGACCCGACGGCAAAGAAGTGTGGGTCGCCAATCATGTCTCCGATTCGGTGAGCGTCATCGACACGGATCCATCGAGCCCGACGCACCTGCAAGTCATCGCCACGGTGCAAGACCTGGATTCAGCCACCAAGGCGACGCGCTTTGATGAGCCGGTGGGCATCGCCTTCGCCAACAACGCTAAGGCTTACGTTGCGCTGTCCTCCGAGAACCAAATCGCGGTGATCGACGTGGCCCGGCGCACCGTGATCCAGCGATTGGATATTCCCGCGCAAGACCCGCGGGCGATTTTGGTGCGCGCGGGGATGCTTTACGTGATCCCGTTCGAGTCCGGAAACCAGACGCAGCTTTCCGGCGGCACAGGCAAGCCCGACGGCAACCTCGTGACGTTCAACGCCTGGAACCACTCCATCGCTACTAACAACGTGCTTTCCTTGGGCCACGTCGTGGACATCGTCAAGAATCCCAAGGTGCCGGATCGCGACTTGTTCGTGTTCGATACAACGACCGAACAACTCGTCGAGACCGTTTCTACGTTGGGAACCTTGCTCTACGGACTGGCCGTAGACTCGAACGGGGTCGCTTACATTGCACAGACGGATGCGCGCAATAACGTCAACGGACGCGCCGGGACGCGCAAACAGGGCTTGGCCGAGTTGGAAAACCGCGCATTCCTCAACCGCATTACTCGCATCCCCTTCAAGGCTGGGCGAGCCAACCCGCCGACCTTCATTGACCTCGAACCGCTGCCGCCTCAGCACCCCGAAGAAGGCCTAGCCCTCGCGACGCCCTACGCCATTCAGATCAGCAACGACGATTCCACGCTCGTTGTGTCCGCGGCCGGCTCGGACAAACTCTTCACCGTCGACGCCGCCACGGGGAAGATCCTTGGACGCGTCACCGTGGGCGCTGTGCCTCAGGGCATCGCGCTGGAATGCAGCGCCGATGGCAAGCCGTCGCGGGCGTGGGTGCTGAATGCCGCCGCCGACACCATTTCCCTCGTGGACCTCTCGCGCTCCTCGAAGCTGGAGGTGATTGATACCCTCGTGCTCGCCGACCCGACCCATGCGCAGGTGAAGCGGGGGCGCATCGCATTCGAGACCGCGTCTTCCTCCACCACCGGAACCTTCTCGTGTGCCAGTTGCCACCCCAACGGGCATACCGACCAATTGCTCTGGGTCCTCAAGACTCCCATCGTGACCGGCGGCGACCAAATCATGCCCCGCTTGACCATGCCCATTCGCGGCCTCCGTGAGACGGAGCCCTACCACTGGGACGGCACCCTCGGCGACCCGTACGGCGGGATCAACTCGGCGCACCTCCACACCGTTGTCCCACCCAACAGCCGCATTGATTCACAAGAATCCAGCGCCCGTCATCTTATCGACGCCGGTCTGGCCGCAACGATGAGTCAGGAAGGGGACTCGAAACGGAATGATGAGAAAAAGCTCGGACGACTTTCGGCCGCGGATCGCGATGCGATGGCCCTATTCCTTTTGGCGGTGCCCTATCCTCCGGCCCAACGACGCGCGTTCGACGACGTTCTTTCTACCGAGGCCCGGAACGGGTTCAAACTCTTCCATATCGACGGCGACAACGACCCCGCCAAATCCAAGCCCAACGTCTGTGGCGACTGCCATCGCATGCCGTTTTGGACGAGCACCAAGACCCCTGGCACCGGCATGGACGCCCCTACTTGGCGCGGCGCCTACGATCGCTGGTTCACCCTGCCTCAGGGCAGGCTCAACATTATCGACTTCGACTTCTACCGCAGCGTCGCCGAACGAGGCGCCCCCGAACGCTCTATCTGGCAGTTCGCTTGGGGTGCTCGCAAA
>SXXZ01000030.1 GCA_005789375.1 Verrucomicrobiales bacterium
AGCTGACTCCCGAGGTGGCCCGTAGATGAAGATTCCAAGCGCCACCCGGTTTGCCGGAAATTTCCAGTGTGGCGACGGCTGGTCCGGGATCGGTGTCGCGGACGATGATATCAAAGTCTTGGGCCACACTGGTGAAGGGGTCGCTGACGCTCACTCGCACTCGGTTGGTGCTGGGACCCTGCTGCAGTGTGGGGGTCCAAGAAAGCAGGCCATTGGTGGTGACGCTCAGGCCAGTCGGACCAGACACCAGTTGGTAGGTCAACCGTTGGGCAGGCAGGTCTGAATCGGTGGCCTTGAGTTGAAACGAGAGCCGCAGGCCCTCGGTCACTCGGAGTGTGCCCAGGGTTGGCCACACCGGCGGAAGATTCCGCTCTTGGACCACGATATCAAATTCTTGGGAGGCGCCTTCGATCCCGTCATTCACATCGACCCAGACCCGGTTCGTGCTGGGTCCTTGCTCTTCAGTGGGTCGCCAGGAAACCACACCGTTGGTGCTGACCGTCAGGCCCGTCGGACCGCTGATAAGGCGGTAGTTCAAGGGTTGAGGCGGAAGATCGGAATCGGTGGCCCGGAGTTGGAATAAGAGGGTGGAGCCTTCGGAGACGCGGCGATTTTGGGCCGCCGATGTCCAGACGGGAGCCTTGTTGGGATTGGCCGCGGTGACCACCTGGGCAAAAAAGTTGCCTTGAGGTCCGACGTTGGGATTGGCGCTGAAGATTTGCAGGGTCCAAGAATCGAGGAGGTCTGCCTCTTCGAGCATCCAGAAGTCTGTGTAGCTCCCGATGACGGTGGAGTTTTTGCCGGGCAGTGTCGCTCCAATGGTGGGCGGGTTGGCCAAGACCAAGCCAGCTCCGTTGTTCGAATCTTGGGGGAGATTAAAAAACTCCACCGTCCAGGTGAAGCGGTCGGGAACTGTTACCTGAGGGACTGCCAGTGTGGTCATCTGGTAGCCGGGTTGGACCGGATGCAATCCGCTGTCCCAGATTTGGGTGTTGGGTTTTTGGGAAGTGGCGATGGAGGCGTTCTCTAGCGCGCCGTCGTTTTTGTAAAAACGGATCCGCCATTCACCCGGGGAGATTAAATTGGTCGGAATGCTGCCGAAGTAGAGGAACGTGAACTGAGTAACAATCCGACCACCTTTGGCTAAGTTGATGTCGTCGCCGTACTGGCGACCGAACATGTAGTAGTTGGTGGTCATCCCGGACATGTTCTCGAAGACGATCTCCGAGGATTGGGCGGACAGGTGGGCGGGCAGGAACAACACCAAGAAGAGCCAGACGCTTCGTGCCACTTCAGAAAAGAATCGTGTCATCGATCGATGGGGCTCCGTTGAGGGAGCGTCTTTCTGTGGTGCCCTTTTAAAACACCAGTTTCAGAACAGGTTCGGGAGAGTGAAGAAGAACGGACTGGTGCCTCGGCTAGGACTTGAACCTAGAACCAATTGAGTAAGAGTCAACTGCTCTACCATTGAGCTACCGAGGCGCCAAAACCGGCGCGCTTTATGAGGAATGTTCAGGGTCTTGTCAACACGGCGGACGGAATTTACGAAAAGCCCGTTCGTTACGATTGCTGTTCGGAAAAATTCAAGTCCCGCTTTTTTTGGATATTGCTTAGAGTTGGCTCCAGCAATGCTGACTGTTTCCAATGTGTCGAAGGGGTATGGCGGAAAGACCCTGTTCTCAGATTTGTCCCTGCAGTTCAACCGTCAGGACCGTTTGGGTCTGGTGGGTCCGAATGGCGCCGGCAAGTCCACGCTCTTCAAACTGATCCTCCAATTGGAGGAGCCCGATGATGGTCTGGTGACCTTCCAACGCGGGACCACCGTCGGTTTCCTGCCTCAGGAAAGCGCGCCCGTGGGCGATCAGACGGTGATGGAAATCGCTACCAGTCAGCATGCGCCCGGTTCCGAGCCGGAGGATGATTACCACTCGTATGCCGACGGTCCCGCCATCGCCAAGGCCAAGCGACTGCTCAAGGGTCTGGCCTTTCGGGAAACGGACTTCGATCGGCCGGCGCGCGAGTTGTCCGGTGGCTGGGTGATGCGGGCACACCTTGCTCGGTTGTTGGTCCATGAGCCGGACATCCTGATGCTGGATGAGCCCACCAATCATCTCGATCTTGAGACCCTGATTTGGTTCCAGGGCTATCTAAAGAATTACCCGGGAGCGATCTTGGTCATCTCGCATGACCGGGAGTTCCTCAACCAGTTGGTCACCGGTATCGTCGAGATTCGTAACGAGCGACTCTACAATTACTGTGGTAACTACGACGCCTTTTTGGACGAACGCGAGGCGCAGCAGGAGCAGCAATTGGCCGCCTTCAAAAATCAGCAGCGCGAAATTGGGCGCTTGATGGATTTCGTGAATCGGTTCCGGGCCAAGAACACGACGGCGACGCGGGCTCAGGCCAAGCTCAAGCAAATCGATCGTATGGAGAAGATCAACGCGCCGGAGCAGGCTGCGTCGACCGTCGATTTTGCATTCCCACAACCGGAGAAAAGCGGTCAGCGGGTGATCACCTTGAAGGGGGTCAATTTTGCCTATGGGCAGAACGTCATTTACACGGGTTTGGAGTTCGAGGCGCAGCGGGGAGACCGCACCGTGCTGGTCGGGCCCAATGGCTCGGGTAAGTCCACGCTCATCAAGCTCTTGGCGGGCAACCTGACTCCCCAGGCGGGCGATCGGGATCTGGGACTGCGGGTCAAGGTGGGATATTTCTCGCAGTACCGCACCGAAATGCTCCAGCCCGAGCGCACGGTGCTAGAGGAAGCTTCCGATACTGCGGCCCGAGTGACCGATTTGTACATCCGATCACTGCTGGGGTGTTTCCTCTTCCGGGATGACGACGTCTTCAAAAAAGTGGCTGTGCTCAGCGGTGGTGAGAAGACCCGCTTGGCTCTGGTGAAGTTGCTCCTCGATCCGCCCAACTTGTTGTTGATGGACGAGCCGACGACCCACCTCGACGTTGCCAGCATTGATGCACTTGTGGCCGCCTTGAGCGAGTTCATCGGGACTCTCGTTTTCATCAGCCACGACGTGTACTTCATTCGGGCGATCGCCACCCGGGTGCTGCACATCAGCGGTGGTGTGCTGACACCGTATGCGGGCGACTATGATTATTACCTCGAGAAGACCAAGGCCTCCTCGGCGCGTGTGGCCTTGACGTCTGCCTCCAATGGCAACGGTCTGACCAATGCCCGTCCGGCAACCAGTGGTCCGTCCGTGTCCTCAAAACCGGTGATCACGGCCTCCTCCAAGGAGCGTCGGCAGCAGGCGGCGGAGGCTCGCAAGGCGATGGGCTTCCAGAAAAAGCACGTGACCACCTTGGAGGCTCGCATCGCTTCCCTGGAGGCCAAGCAAGTTCAGTTGACGGCCGAGATGGAAAAGCCCGAGACCTACACCAAGCCGGGTCGATCCATGGAGATCCAACAACAAATCCGTGCCGTGGGTCACGATTTGCACAAGGTCAGCACCGACTGGGAGGCCGCGGCCACCAAGCTCGCAGAGCTCGAGGCCGCCTCCGTGGAGTAGTCTTGGTGCCCGAGGTGGCAGGATCTTTAGATCACCACCTTGAATTTTTCGCCCTTGGCGATGGATAGCGCGAAGCCGGCCATTAGCTCGGGGATAAATTCAAGGTCCTTGAGGTTCACCATCTCCACCGGTGAGTGCATATAGCGGTTGGGCAGGCTGATGAGCCCGCTGGGAATGCCTCCGCGGGTCCAGAAGATCACATCGGTATCCGTGCCGCTGGTGGCGCTCATGGCCTCATGCTGCAAGGGGATCTTCTTTTTTGCGGCGACGTCCTCGAGGCGCTGGATGACGGCCGGATGGTTGCAGCCGCCGTGTGTCAATGCGGGGCCGCTGCCGAGCTTAATATCGCCATGGGCACGCTGGTCCACGGTGGGGTAGTCCGTGGCGTGGGTGACATCCACCACCAGGGCGGTCTCCGGATTGAGCGAGTAGGCAATTTGCCGGGCTCCGAGCAGGCCGACCTCTTCCTGCACGTTGGCCACGGCGCAGACTTCGACATTCAGCTTCTTAACCAGGGGTTTAAGCAACCGGAGCGTCTCGGCGACTGCGAAGGTTCCGATGCGGTTGTCAAAGGCGCGCGCGACAGCCAGATCGCCGCGCAGCATCTCAAAGCGGTCATTCAGCGTGATTGGGTCACCGATGCGCACCAGCTTCAGTGCGGCATCCTTAGAGGCGACACCGATGTCGATGAAGAGTTCGTGGATCTTGGGGGCTTTGGGCTCGTTGTCGCCGCGGGTGAGGTGCGGGGCGACGTTGCCGACGACGCCAAGAACGGGACCTTGCCGGGTGTGGATGGTGACCCGCTGGGCTTTGGTGATGGCCGGGTCGATGCCGCCAGTCCTGCGGACATGAATAAACCCCTCTGCGGTAATGAAATTCACCGACATGGCGATCTCATCGGCGTGGGCGGCAAGCATGAGTCGGGGGCCGCCACCCTTGTTGAGCACCGCCACGCAGTTCCCATAGGCATCGGAGAAGGTTTCGTCGGCGTAGGTGCCGGCGTAGTCCATCCAGACGCGCAGACCGCGCGTCTCATGTCCGACGGGGCTGGGGGTGTTGACGAGGGTTTCCAGGAAGGTCAGCGATTGCGAACGCATACCTCGGGAGTTTGCCTCAGGTGACAGGGGGTGCCAAGTGGGACCCGTGATCTGTCCACGGTCAGTGACTCGTCGTGTCGGGCTGCCGACGGAAGCGATTTTCTAGGAGGAGGCGCCAAACCATCCACGCCGCCTCAATGGCGATGTCCCGTGACATCTTTGAGACACCCTGCTCCCGATCAGTGAAGATGATGGGAACCTCGACGATCTTAAGGCCCCGACGCCAAATGCGATGGGTCAGTTCGATTTGGAAACTGTAGCCGTTGGCTGTGACCGAACTGACATCGATGGCTGCCAACGTCTCCCGTCGGAAGCATTTGAAGCCTCCGGTCGGGTCGCTGAAGGGCATGCCGGTGATCATTCGGGTGTAGAAGCCGCCCCAGAGGGAGAGCAGCAGTCGGGGCAGCGGCCAATTGATGACGCGAATGCCGCCCGAGTAGCGTGAACCCAGCACCAAATCCGCCTTCTGTTCCTGGGCCGTTTGGAGAAAGCGGGGGATGTCTGCCGGATTGTGGGAGAAGTCGGCATCCATCTCGAAGATGAACCGATAATCCTGGCTCAAGGCCCACTGAAACCCTGCCACATAGGCGCGACCCAGACCGTCTTTCACTGTGCGGTGCAGCACATGGACCCAGGGGTTTTTCGAAGCCAGCTCATCGGCGATCTGGCCGGTGCCGTCGGGCGAGTTGTCGTCCACCACCAGCAAATCGACGGGCACGGGCAGCGAGCCAAGTCGGCGAACCAACTCGGGCAGGTTTTCCCGCTCGTTGTAGGTCGGTACGATGATGAGCGTCTCGGCCGGCATAAGTCTTCGCAGGCAATGTAACGGTCCATGATGGCTCTGAACAAATGCGAAATTCCAGGAGTTGCCTGCGGATGCTTGCATCGGAGCGTTTCTTGGGGAGCCTTGGGTCCATGAAGATTCCTCGTAGGGCATTCGTGGGCTCGTCACTGGCGGCCATCGCGGGCGGTCGGCTCAATGCCGCCAATTCGAAGTCGGGCCCGAAAGTCCGTCGGGAGGCGGATGCTCGAGCCAAGCCGCCCTTGGTCATTTCAACCTGGCCCTTCGGCAAGCCTGCCAACGACCGCACACTGGAGGTGTTTCGTTCTGGAAAATCCGGCTTGGACGCCGTGGAGCAGGGGGTGCGATTGGCTGAGGACGACCTTTCCAATGCCAGCGTGGGTCTTGGAGGGATTCCCGCGGCTCATGGTGTGGTCCAGTTGGATGCCTGCATCATGTCCGGTCCGGGACATAAGGCTGGATCGGTGGCTGCGGTCGAGGGATTCAAGCACCCGGTCTCCATCGCGCGCCGCGTCATGGAGGAAACCCGCCACGTGATGCTGGTGGGCGAGGGGGCTCAGCGCTTCGCCCGTGAGCGAAAGTTTGAGGAAGGACCCGCGGTCACGCCGGGTCAGAAGGCAGCCTGGGAAAACTGGAAGAAGGCGCAGGAGGCTGAGAAGGCCAAGATACCGAACCACGACACTATCGCTCTTCTTATGCTGAGTCCGTCGGGCGATATCTTTGGGGCGTGTTCCACCTCAGGGTGGGGATATAAGATTCAGGGTCGGGTGGGCGATTCCCCCATCATCGGTGGCGGGCTTTACGTGGACAACGCGGTGGGTGGCGCTGGCGCCACCGGCATTGGTGAGAACGTGATGCGCTATTGCGGCTCGTTCTTGGTGGTGGAGTTTATGCGGCGGGGCATGTCTCCGACCGAAGCCTGCCTGGCCACGTTGCACCGGATTGCTTCCATGGACCCCAAGGGCTATGACCTTAGCATTAACTTCATCGCCCTCGACAAGCGGGGGCGTTTCGGCGCGGCGGGTACCGGTCAGGGTTTCCAGTATTCGGTGGCCTGCGATGACTACAGCAAGGTGCTACAAAGTCCGGGTGTCACCCAGAAGCCGGTCGGGCCCCTGGGCGGCAATCGTCTTTAATCGAGCGGCGGCGGATCTGGTTGGCGGCTCGAGTTGAGGCCGGGTCACTTTGAACCGGCGGGCAACGGCACCTGACCGGGCCGGCTTAGGTAATAAAGAAGATCCCGGGTCTGCTGTTCGGTCAGGTTAGCGATCAGGCCTTCAGGCATCATTGAAATGGCCGTGGCCTCGATTTTACGAATCTCCGAGCGGGGCAGTGTAACCAGTTCGTTGGCCGTCTGCAGGGTGATCCCGCTCGCGTCCTGGGACTTGATCATGCCGGTGAGCACTCGCTCGTCCTTCGTCTCGATGGTCGAAGCGAGGTACTCGTTAGGAATCACCGCGTTGGGGTAGAGGATATTCTGGAGCAAGTAGTCGAGATCGGCGCGATTGGCCCCGGTGATGTCCGGACCGACATTGCCGCCGCTGTCGAAGAGGTGGTGGCACTGGGCGCAAATTTGATTAAAGACCACGCGACCCCGGGGGCCGTCGCCGGGTTGAGATCCACCGGCCCCGTAGAGTCGCTTCACCCGTTCCACCTCGGCCTTCATGTCCGGGCTGGTTTCTTTCATCACCCCCCAGATCTGAGTCAGGTCGCTGGCCAAGGTGGGGTCTTTGAGTGAGCGCAACTGGCGAACGAGGTCTGCGGTCAGGGCGGCCTTCGGAACCGAGCCTCCACGAACCGCTTCTACTAGGGGGCGAGCGTAGGTGGATCGAGAGGCTAAGGTGTTCAGGGCATCTCGCTGTTCGGTGGCAGTGAATTGCGAGAATCCGGCCAGGAGCACGGAGGGGGTCTTGGCATCGTCGAACCCGGCCAGGCCGCGCAGCGCGGTAGCCCGGATGCCGGGTTCGGTGGTGAGTTTTTGGAGGAGAGGCACCAGGGCTGCATCTCGGGTTCGGAGCAGGGTCTCCAAGGCTGCGGTGCGGTCCGCGGAGGCGGCGTTGGAATCCGAGGCAATGGCGCGCAGAGAATTTAAGGCTCGGGCACTTCCGAAGACAGTCCCTAGATTCCGGGCCAATCGCTGGGTCTCCGCGTCGGGGGCTGCGACCAGTATGGACTCCAACTCGTTCCACCCGGTTGGAGCAGTCACTCCGTTACGTCCGCGTAGGGCGGCCTCCATGCCTCGCAGCACATCTAGTCGAAGGGCGATGTCGGGTGAGGCCGCCGCCAGAGCCGTTAGCCGGTCGAGAGGCCCCTCGGCCAAAAGCACGGAAGAGAACAGGCTCAAGCCCAGCGTCCAGAGGCACCCGTTCCGAAACCATTGCGTGGATTTCACGCCGGTGAGGCTACGCAGGAGTGGGAGGGCAGCAAGCTGTCGTTGACCTCAAACATTGTTTGGGGCTTTGCCATTGGGGGGCTTTGATCTGCGGAGGGGGAAATACTCATTGCACCTACCAACTGTGCTGTGCCTAAGTTCCGCGCCTTTCCGGGGGAAAACCCCGGGAATGGTGGGTTTCACGACGTTAGGGATATTCATGAAGCGCTGGCGCATGCAAGTCTTGTACTCGGGTCGGGTACAAGGCGTGGGTTTTCGCTATCAGACGAAACGGCAGGCGACGGGCTTCGAGGTATCTGGAACGGTGCGGAACTTGCTTGATGGACGGGTTGAACTGGTCGCCGAGGGCGAGCGGTCCGAGTTGGAAGAATTTCGGAAGGCAATCCGTGAGTGCGGGTTGAGTCCGATGATTCGCAATGAGGACGTGACATGGGCCGAGGCCACGGGCGGTTTCCGGGGTTTCGAGATCGTGCGGTAAACGAGAATGAGGTACGCCATTATAGCTGACATCCATGGGAACCTAGAGGGTCTCCAGCGGGTGCTTGCCGACATCCAGGAACAGAAGTGTACCCATGTCGTGTGTCTGGGCGATGTCGTCGGATATGGCGCCAACCCGAAGGAGTGTCTCGACATCGTGCGTGGGATGAACATCCCCACGGTCAAGGGCAACCATGACGAATACATCGGCCTCGATGAAGACCCCGAGGGATTTAATGACGCCGCGGCCGAGGCGGTAGCTTGGAGCCGTTCCCAATTGACGGCGGACGACCGCAAGTGGTTGAGGGAACTCAAGTATTTCCGTTTGGTGGCCAATTTCTCCATCGTCCATGCGACTTTGGATGGCCCCCAGCGATGGGGTTACGTGTTCGAGAAGCTGGAGGCTGCTGCGAGCTTCACCTACCAGAACACCCAGTTGTGCTTCTTCGGTCACACTCACGTGCCAGTGGCCTTTATTCGTGATACCGGAGTGCGCGGTGGGCAGTACTCGAAGCTGAAGATCGAACCAGGCCGTAAGTATTTCATTAATGTGGGCAGCGTCGGTCAGCCGCGTGACGGCGACCCCCGTGCGGCCTACGTGGTGTACGATTTCCCGACTCAGACCGTGGAGCTACGTCGCCTCGAATACGATATTCCGACGACCCAGAAGAAGATCTTGGACGCGGGTCTCCCGCCTCGATTAGCTCATCGCTTGGCATCTGGCCGCTGAGTTTTTCGGGCAGGTTTTGCGGGCGAGCTGTTCGATTAAAACGGTTTGCATTCAGGTTCGCAAAAGGCTCTCAAAAGGCTCCGGTGGTTTATGGTCTGGGTTCCTGTGGTCGCGTGAAGATCCTTATCCTCAAGCCAAGTTCCCTGGGAGACGTGATCCACGCGCTTCCCGTGCTGCGGCTCCTGCGGCTTGAGTTTCCGGAGGCTCAGATAGATTGGTGGATTCTCCGCGGGCTGATGCCTCTCCTCGAGGGCGATCCCGATTTGCGTCGTCTCATTCCTTTCGACCGGAAAGATTGGGCCAAGCCGCGTCATTGGCCCTCGGTGTTTAGCCTGGTGCGCCAGCTCCGATCCGAGCGCTACGACTGGATTCTGGACCTCCAAGGCCTGGCCCGCTCAGCATTGTTTGGCCGGGTGTGTGCCAGTGCTGGTACTCGTTATGTCGGGGTGAGGGACTGGCGAGAATTGGCCCCGTTATTCCAGGGCGAATCAGTGCCTCGGCCTTCGCCACAAGCCCATGCTGTGGACTGGCAGCGGGCCCTGTTGACACACTTGGGAGTGCCTCTGCGCGCCGGTTGGGAATGGATTCCTCGTCGGCAGGCGGCGGCGGAGCGCTTGAGGCAGGAGTTTGCCGAGTTGTCCCAAGGTCGCTGGATCGGTCTTCAACCGGGGGCTCGCTGGGACAACAAGCGGTGGCCGGTGGCTCGGTTTGTTGAACTCATGGGTCTCCTGTCGCGATCCCACCCGGGGCACCAGATCGCTATTTTTGGAGGGCCTGATGATTTAGCCTTGGGTCGGGCTTTGGCGTCGGCCGATCCGGGGCGCTGTTTGGATTTGACGGGTCGTCTGACGTTGCCGGGCATGATCGAGGCTTTGCGTTGTGTGGACCTGTTGGTGACCAACGACACGGGCCCGATGCATGTGGCCGCGGCCCTAGGCAAGCCGGTGGTGGCGGTGTTCGGTCCGACGGATCCTTCGAGGACCGGTCCCTATGGCCAGGTGGAGTTCGTGCTACGGGCCCCGCAACCGCCGGCGTGTGCCCCCTGTTTAAAGCCCGTTTGCCGTTACTCGGAACCGCTGGCTTGCCTGAATCGGATCACAGCCGCCCAGGTGGCTGTGGCCGTGGCCGGTCGTTTGGCTGCGGTGTGAGGGCTCGCCGGAAGGGTCTCATTCAGCGACCGAGGCGCCAAAACCGGCAGGTTTGGATTTCAGGGCCGTTGCTGAGGGATTACTCCGACAAGGCGGCGTCCCAGTCTTTCCACACCGGTTCGTAGCCCAGACGGCGGATTACGTCGGCCACATCGGAGGGCGAGCGGTCGTCGGCAATGTCGAACTGGCCGGTGGCGTTGGTGGCGCGTCCCTGAGTGGCTTTCCATTCGGGCGAATCGGGCGCCAGCGCTTCGATGCGTCCGCGTACCGTGTGGTGGATGGTGTCCTTGCCGGCTCCGGTATAGCCGCCGGGTTCGGTGTGGCTGCCAGCGCTGGCGTGGGTGATGCCCAAGGGCAGCAGGCCGTCGCGCAACGGGGCTGGCTCGCGGGTGGAGAGCACCAGGCCGACGTCGGGCAAGAACAGTCGCAGTGCGGTGATTACTTGGACCAGGTCGCGATCTTGAAATCCGGTTAGGGGCTGGAATTCACCGGCGCAGGGGCGAATCCGCGGGAGCGAGACGGTGACTTGCGCTTTCCAGCAGTGCTTGAGCAACCAGGCGGCGTGGGCGGCCACGGAGATGGCTTCTTGGCGCCAGTCGGCCAGACCGTACAAGGCTCCGATGCCGAGGCGGCGGAATCCGGCCAAATAAGCCCGCTCGGGTGTGGCTAGTCGCCAGTCGAAATCGCGTTTGGGACCGAGGGTGTGCATTTGAGCGTACACGTTCCGGTCATAGGTTTCTTGGTATACGACCAATCCTTCGGCGCCGGCCTGAACCAGCGGATAGTAGTCGGCGGTCTCCATCGGCCCGACTTCCAGCGACAGAGAAGGGATGAAGGAGT
Source organism: Verrucomicrobiales bacterium (assembly GCA_005789375.1). The sequence continues at coordinate 11,017 of SXXZ01000030.1, forward strand.
GGAGGGTTCGAACACATCCGGCCATGTAACCGTTGGAGACGAACTTGGGGTGCTCTCCGGCCACTAGCAGGATATTGCGAAAGCCATGGCCGGCCAAAGCCTGGGCCTCCCGTTTCACTTCTTGTTCGGCGAGGGTGACCCGGAGGATGGGGTTGTCGCGGGAAAAGCCGCAGTAAGCGCAGTTGTTGATGCACTCGTTGCTCAGGTACAGCGGTGCGAAGAGTCGGATGGTCTTTCCGAACCGTTGGCGGGTGAGGGCTTGGGACCGTCGGCACAAGTCTTCTAATCGAGTGGCGGCCGCCGGTGAAAGCAGGGTAGCGAAATCACCGACCGACGACGGGCCACGCCGGAG
>SXXZ01000231.1 GCA_005789375.1 Verrucomicrobiales bacterium
CCGGCCAGCTACCACAACGGGGCCTGCGGTTTCGCCTTCGCCGACGGCCACTCCGAGATCAAGCGCTGGCTCGACAAGCGGACGGTTCAACCCGTCAAACGCACCGGCTTCAGCCCCCCGAACCAAGCCAACAACCGCGACATCGAGTGGCTCTGGAGCAAGACCACCCAGCGGTTGAATTGAAATCCTGAGGCGGCGGGCCGTAGCTCAGACCACCTCCCCCGGAGCGGTGACGCGGGCCGCCGGACTCGATCTATGCAGTCGATATCGCGACAAGGCCGCCGCTTGGCCGTCACGGTCTGGGTCAGGCCCTACCACCAGTCCCCAATGGCGGTTTGCCAACTCACCAAATAGTAGGTCTTGTAGCCTCCAGAGTGACCAGTGCCGGCAACGCGGAATAGACGCACGAGCCAACGCTGCCGCCAGTCAGATTTACCAAGCCATCGGTATCGGCCGAACTGGAGACGGCATGCCTATGCTTCGCCGTTGACGCCGAGTCTCATTCGGGTCTCATTTGAGACACGGCGACTTACATCATCAGCGAGGCCAAGCCGAAGTTGGGCGCACTGGTCAAACAGGCCTCTGCCGGCAAGACCATCTACCTGCTCAATGGCAAGGACATGGTCGCACTCGTCCCGGCCCGTCCAACGCACGACCTTACTCCCAAGCTCGACGAGCCGGAGGTCAATCGACGGTTGGCAGCCTCTGAGCGGACTCCATCGGCCCCTTGGACTCGGGGAGATGCGGCACGTTTGGCCAAGCAGGTGCTTAAGACCAAGCCGGTTCAATGAACTTGGTTCGCCGCGAAGGATTCGTCACCGCTCTGCGGCAGGGCATCCTCTGGTATTCCACCGCACAGCAGGAACACAGTCCGGAGGCGGCAGAGGTGCTGGCTCAACGCTTTGCTGACGCCGTGGACCATACCATCGACAAGTTACTGCGACGGCCGGGTGCGGGAGTGGTTTGGCCGCATCGCCAGGGCTATCGGTGCTCCTTGGTCAAAAAGCCATTTGAACGTTGGTTGATTTTCTATCGGCTGCCCGACCCGATAACTATCGAACTGGTAGATATAATCCGTGGTGAACGTGACCTGCCCAGACGAGTGAAGTAGCTCTGGGCTAGTCAGCCGAGTCCTTCAGCGCAAAATCCGTCACAAGTGGACCCGAAGGATGAATACAACCAGCCGATTGGGTTTCATGCGGACGGCCGCCTGAGGGCAATCACGAGTTCCAGTTGCAACTGGTCATGGGAGAACACCAGCGCCGTCCGGGTCAGTTTGCGACGAACCCTATTGGAAAAATCGTCCCCTGCCCCCTTCACCTTCACTTGGAACGCCGGGAACTCGGTTTGTATCCCGGGCGACAATGCGCCACAGTGGCGACATGAGTTCAGCGGGGTTTCCGGCCCTTCGGGCGCGACGATTGCGACGCGGTGCGGCCATCCGCGAGATGGTGCAGGAGGTCCGGCTGCATCCTTCGGACTTCATCGCGCCCTTGTTCGTCCAGGAGGGCACCGCCGCGCCGACGGCCGTGGGATCTATGCCGGGGGTCTTCCGGCTCAACCTCGACGACCTGGTCCGCGAGGCTCTGGCACTCTTCGAACTAGGCATTCGAGGCGTCGCTCTCTTTCCAGTCACCCCGACCGAACTCAAGACTCCGGACGGACGCGAGGCACTGAATCCCGAATGCCTGGTGCTGCGGGCCGTGCGGGCGATCAAGGCGACGGTGCCCGAGTTGGTGCTCTTCACCGACATCGCCCTCGACCCCTACACCACCCACGGTCATGACGGATTGCTGACCGCCGATGGCCGCGATGTGGACAATGACGCCACGGTCACCGTGCTGGGCGAAATGGCCGCCTTGCACGCGGCGGCAGGCACCGACTTCGTGGCCCCCAGCGACATGATGGACCGCCGGGTGCGGGCCATTCGCCAAGCGCTCGATTCGGCAGGGCACGGAAACACCGGCATCCTGGCCTACAGCGCCAAGTTCGCCTCGGCCTACTACGGTCCCTTCCGCGAAGCCGTCGGCAGTGCCCAGGCAGCCGGCACCCGATCGCTCGACAAGTGCACCTACCAACTCAATCCGGCCAATCCACGGGAGGCCCTGAAAGATGCCTTGCTGGACGAACAGGAAGGAGCCGACGCGCTAATGGTCAAGCCGGCGGGTCCCTACCTCGACATTTTGGCGGAACTACGGCGGCAAACTCGGTTGCCCTTGGCTGCGTATCAGGTGAGCGGCGAATACGCTCAAATTCACGCCGCAGCCCGCGCCGGTTGGCTCGACCTTGTGGCCACCCGCAACGAAAGCCTCTTGGCCATCAAGCGGGCCGGCGCCGACTGGATCCTCAGCTACTTCGCCCGCGACATGGCGACTGCGCTGCGAAATGAAGGCTGACCGAAACGTCTGACCGGAGGAATGTCTTACCGGAGACTGCAAACACTTCGATCAACGATTCGAATCATTAATTCAATCGTTGCCAACAGCTCATCCCGGGAGGCTGATATGGCCAAACTCCGTTGATCTCCTTTCATGACACCGGCTGATCCCACTCCCCTTCCTCCCACGGTTCGCTGGATTGACCCGATTTGGCCGCTGGAATCCGCCTTCGCCACCACACGTCGAATTCTCTTCAGCCCCTTCGACTTCGGTAAATGGCTGGTCCTGGGGTTCATGGCGTGGATCTACCAGTTGGGAGATTTGGGAATTACTCCGTTCCAAGGGGACAAGCTCAAAGGCGACTTCCCGCGAAACTGGGAAAGCCCGCACACCATCCTCGGAAACCTGGAGGCACTGATCCGAGACTCGCTGGAACCGCTTTCCCAGAAACTGTTTTGGTTGGTGCCTCTCGTGGGCTTCTTCGCCTTGGTGTCCATCGGACTTTGGGTGGTCCTCACTTGGCTGAGCAGTCGCGGCAGCTTTCTCTTCCTGAATGGCGTGGCCACGAATCGGATGGAGATCGCGGGTCCGTGGAACGAGTTTGTCCGTGAGGGCAACAGCTTGTTCCGGTTCCGTTTGGTTCTGAGCCTGGGGGGCTGCGTGTTGACCCTCGCACTGGTGGTGGGAGCACTCCTCATGCAGGCGTTGTCTTTCGGACCCACTGCCGGATCGGCTTGGCTCGCCTTCGGACTGCTGCTCACTCCAGCCCTGCTCTGCGCCATGGGACTTTGGCTCATCGGTTCCCTGACCGAGGATTTCGTGGTGCCAATCCAGTACCTGCGTCGATGCGGATGTCGCACCGCGTGGGGCCTACTGCTGGGCCACATGACCCGATTCCCCACCGCGTTCCTGCTCTACCTGCTGATCCAGATCCCGTTGTCGATCGTTACCGCTCTAGCCGTGTTTGTCTTCGCGGTGATCACCTGCTGCGGGTGCTGCCTTTTGTTTGTGCCGTATCTTAGCACCGTGATCCTGCTGCCGGTATTCGTGCTGCACCGGGCCTATCCCTTACACTTCCTCGCACAATTCGGAAGCGGTTGGGATGCCTTCGCAACGTGCGGATCTCAGCCGGGTCACTGACGCGCGCCTGCGGCGAGAGCCAAGTTCCGTTGCCCAGCCTGTGCGGGGCCCAACAACGGACGAACTATCGGTTCAATAGCGCCGAAAACGCGCCCGTCACCGTCCTTCGGCGCGTGCCTGAAGGGTCTCGCCGGTCTCGAGGCGCAGGTCGGCCCAGTAGCCAAATTCCCAAGACCAGTCGGTGGCGGCATTCTCGAGGCGAATCACCACGCGGCGGCCGGCGTAGCGGGTGAGATCGATGGAAACGTCTTTCCAACGCGGGGCTTGATGATTCACCGGCTGCCGATGGATCACCTCGCCCTCGACGACTACTCGAAGCTCCCAATCGCCTTGGTCATGGGCGGCGACCGCGAACTTCAGGGCTGTCTTGCCTTCCCGCGGCAAGTTGATCGCCCGAACCAACGCCGCCGGACGTCGGGCGTCGATGGGATGGGTCATGAGCACATTGCGTCGCCCCACCGCTTCCGGGTACTTGGCAGGCGCACCCTCAAACTCGGGGCAATCGACCTGCCAACCCGGGGCCCAAAGGGCAATGGACTCACCATCAGTGGCCGCGGCCGGGCCCTTGTTGTTGGCATCGGGGAGCACTGCGGAGGTTTCACCGATGAGTTCCTTGCGGCGCTGCGGCGTTAGCGGCTTGCCATCCTGAGGCGGCGCGAGGATGTACCAAATGAGATTACGGAAATCGGCGTCGGGCATCTGGTCCAACCCTTCAGGCATGGCCGAATTGGGGGTCACGCGCACCGTCTTCACATTGGATCGATCGATCACCACTTCATTCGAACCGGCCATGAGCAGTTTCACCCGGTTGGCCGTGTTC
>SXXZ01000232.1 GCA_005789375.1 Verrucomicrobiales bacterium
ACGCGGTCCGCGCCGGCCAAGAGTCCCAGTTCGGTGGCGGCCACACCCGTGGAGCGATCGTTGTGGGTGTGCAAGCTGACAATGAGGCTGTTCCGATCGCGGATGTGGCGGCACATCCATTCAATCTGATCGGCGTACACATTTGGCGTCGCCACCTCCACTGTGCACGGCAAGTTCAGAATCATCTTCCGCTCCGGGGTCGGCTGCCACACGGCCATCACCGCTTCGGAGATCTCCAACGCGAACTCCAGTTCGGTGGCGCTGAAGCTTTCCGGAGAATACTGCAGCCGGACATCCGTGCCCTTCAACCGGTGCAGGCGCTCTTGGACCCAACGCGCTCCCTGAACTGCGATGGCCTTAATCTCCTCACGGCTTTTCCCAAACACCACCCGGCGCTGAGCCGGCGACGTGGAATTGTACAGGTGGATGATCACCCGTTTGGCACCCATCAACGACTCGATCGTCCGCTCGATCAAATCTTCCCGGGCCTGCACCAAGACCTGGATGGTCACGTCTTCCGGAATCCGATTTTCCTCGATGAGCCGCCGATTGAAGGCGAACTCGGTGTTCGATGCCGATGGGAACCCGACCTCGATCTCCTTGAAACCGCAGTTCACCAGCGTCTGGAACAGCTCGAGCTTCTGGGCCACGTTCATGGGCACCGCCAGCGCCTGATTGCCGTCGCGAAGGTCGACACTGCACCAAATGGGAGGCGCGCTCAGCGTGCGTGCAGGCCATTGACGGTCGCGCAAGTCCACCGCCGGAGCGGGGCGATACTTCGTGGCTGGATTCTTCAACATATCCGAAACGGCCGATAGGTTACGATGCCCGGGCCGGTTGCGGCAGGAAAAAAGGTTCCCGTTGATTTCACCGAGTGCCGCCTCCGAAAACCAAAGAAGCGCCCGGGATTACTCCGAACCCCGAACACGAAAAAACCGTGCTCCCGGATCGGCGGAAATACTGACCTGAGAAGGACCCTCCTGAGACTGGGCGGCGACCTCTTGAATCAGCTCGAAGGGCTTGAGGAGATCCCGCGAAGCCTCCAGTTGGTAGCGCTGCCCTGCCAAGGCCATCCATTGAATTTGCACACGGCCTTCCGGTTCCAAAGCGGCTTTTAATTTCAACGCTGGTGCCTCCGGTAAGCGGATGGATACCCCTGAAAAAACAGGGTTTTCTCCCGCGACCACCGGGCCTGTCGTGCCAATGAAGCCGGCATCAAACCTCCGTATCTTCGTGCCGGTGCCCACCTCCAACCCGACCCCGGCGGCGATGCGCAGCGTCTGCCCATGGCGCAAACCACCCAGTCGGCTGCGGGGGATTGCGATCTGGATGGCGTCGGCACTGCTCACCCCCGGTGTCACCACGCCGCGCACCGAATCCGGATTCCAGGCACGGATCCGAATGTCCGGCACCGAACTCAGCGCCACATCCAAACGGAACACCCCCTGGCCCAGCGCTACCTCCGAGCGAGGGCGTCGAAACCGGCGATCCTGCTGCTGAGCCAGCACATCACTCACGACAATTCCTATCGAAGGTCGAAACCCCTCGGCGAAACTCACGCCCTCGGCGAGATCCAACCCATCGACTCCTTGTGCAGCGGAGTCCTCGGCCAGATCGCGCCGCCCGTCGCCCAATCCCGCCAAGGACGACACACCCGGCAAACCGGGCACCTCGAGAAACAGGCACACATCCGAACCCTGAGAAAACGCCAGACCCTCGAGGCTGAGATACAAGTGGGTGCTGTCCATCATCACCCGAAGCCGACCCAAATTGCTGGAGCGCCCGGTGAGCGACCCAATGGCCGGAGCTCGCGACATACCATGGGCTTCCCAAAAGGGCGTTTGTGGAGGCAAATCTCCCTCCGGAGTCCCCAACGCGGCTGCGGCCACAAGCACCGTCTCGGGCCGACGCCGGATCACCGATTGATCCTCCACCTTCCCCTCCTGGTTCACACAGCGGACAGTCAACGTATCGCCCTCAAAGCGCAGTTGAGTGAAGTGATGCACCACGCGGAAGGCCGACTGGAATGCGGAAACTTCGCGGAGCCCGTACAAGACCGCTCCGCCACCGCCGGTGACAATTGAGGTCATGCCCTCGACGGGAATGAGTCGTTCGTAATTGTGGTCATGCCCAGAAAGGTACAATTGAACTCCATGCCGTTGGGCGATCGGCAGCAGCACCTCGGCAAATTCCCCGCCATCCGGACGCCCGTTGTAGTTGGAGTCATCGATCCGGTGGGCCGAGGAGGTTTCCCACGGAATATGAGCCAAGACCACCTTCCAAGGCTTCTGCGAGGCGGCCAGGTCCTGATCGAGCCATCGCGCCTGCGGACTGTTGGTGCGCATGCGGTATTGGCTCAAAAAGGGTTGAAACAACACCGCGAAGTGAACATCGCCTGCGTCGAAGGAGTAATACGCCTGGGGCACAGTGTTTTCGGTCCCATGCTCCCCATTTGGAGTGTTATTGGTGGGTGAGCCGAAGACCTCCACCAGCGGCGCATAGCCGTAGTATAAATCGTGATTGCCCCACGTGAACGCTGAAGCACGAGTCCTCATCCAGGGCCGTTGAACACTCAAGAAACGCAGATCGGCCAAGGATGGTGAGAAACCCGGGTACACCATATCGCCGGCGTGCAAGACCAAGTCGGCCTCGGACCGCATCATTTGGGCTACGACGGCGTGCGGGGCAAAGTCTCCCCAACCGGAATCGCCAATTACCTGAACGGTCAACGGGCCTGCTGCGGGCAAGGTCTGGAAGGCGATTGGCGCCGTCGCGCCACCCTCGCCTTGCTTACCCAAGATCACCCGATATTGATACCGGGTTCCAGGCCGCAACCCCTCCAAGCGCACCACATGGTTTGTACCTTCGGGGCCCGTCACCGCGGCTTCTTGGATCGACTCTGTCCCATATTCTACCCGAATCGACCGCGGCCACGGCGTCAGGCAACGGATCTCCGCACGATTGGAGGACACATTCTGCAGGTAAGGAGCCCGAGAGAAATTGGCCAGTATCTCGCCGGTAAAAACAGGCCAGCGAGAATACACCCCGTCCGCGTGCAACTGGAG
>SXXZ01000031.1 GCA_005789375.1 Verrucomicrobiales bacterium
GAGCCCCTGAGCACCAGGTCGAGGGATTCCGGCGTACCGAAGAGGTCGAGGACTCGGCGAGATCGGGTGATGCCCGTGTAAAGAAGGTTGCGGCTGAGGAGCCGGGACTCGGCGTTGGACGGCAGTTCGAGGGCGACCGAATCCCATTCGCTTCCCTGACTTTTGTGGATAGTGAGTCCGAAGGCCGGTTGGTGCGTCGGCAGTCGGACCCGCGGGATCATCCTCGGGATCCCATCGGCCCCCGGAAAAAGGACCAGTGTGGCCGGACCACCGGAGATGGGGCCGAGGGCGATGCCGATATCGCCGTTGCTCAGTCCGAGCGAACGCAGGTTAGCCAGAACCAGCACTGGGCAACCATGGGGCAGTTCGCTGAGAGATCGGGCCCCCTTGCCCCAAAGCAGCGCGGTGCCGGCCTGGTTGGCGCGGTCCACCTGATGATTGGTGCTGCAGAGGAGTTGAAATCGCCCAAGAAGTCGCAAGGCCTCATTCGGAGCCTGTCCTTGGGACTGAGCCTCAGAACCTGAGTCCTGGCAGAGCTCGGTCCAGGTGCGGGCCAGTTCTCCCCACGATTTCCAGCGCTCTTGGCAAAAGATCCGGCGGGATCGGTCGGGTGACTCACGATGCCAAGTGAGAACAGGTTCGGTCGTCGAGGCATGCCGATCGAAGCACTCCTCGACAGAGCTCCGCGACTGACTGCCGCCGGGACGAACGCACTCGGCGAGATCAAGAACCCAGGGCGCGTTCATTGCGCGCCAACTGTGTCGGAGCCCCACCACCAGTCCGGGCAGCGCCCCCCCGGGGCTTTCCGAGGGAAGGTGGGGCAACCCTTGATCGTACTCGGCTTGGACTTGTTCGTTCGAAATCCCGAGCCGGGCGGCCAGGCGAGTTTGCAGAGCCTCTGGAAGGAGGCGGTTCTGGCCCGCTCTTTGGACGAATTCAGAGAGGATGCCGCCGACGTCGACGCTCTCCAGTTGGTCGCTGTCGCCCAGCAGCAGCAGCGATGCGTCCGGCGGTAGGGCTCGAATCAGCGCATGCATCAACGACAAATCGACCATGCTGGCTTCATCAACCAGCATCACACGGACTTGGAGCGGTCGGAGCGCGTTCCGCCGGTAGGGGCCGCCACGTTCCGGAGGCTCCGGTCCCCATTCCAAAGCTCGGTGGAGTGTGACCGTGGTAATGCCCTTGAGGAAGGCGCGGTCGCCCTCGTCGAGCCCCGTCAGTCGGGCGGCGGATTGTGCAATCGCCTCTCCGATGCGGCTGGCCGCTCGGCCGGTCGGTGCGGCAACGAGAATTTGGTCGGGAGTCAGGGCCGCATCGATGCGGTGCCGGACGGCCAAGAGCGCGGCCGCTGTGGTGGTTTTACCCGTGCCAGGCCCTCCGGTGAGGACACCCACTGGCGCATCTACCAGGGCAGCGATGGCCAGTCGTTGCTGGGCGTTGTCGAAGTGGGTCTGGATCGAGCCGGTGCCCGTTCCGCTGATGCGCTGCGGTGGTAGGATTTGCCCGAGATGGCGGGCCACTTCGGCATCGGGCAATCGCGGACCTTGAGAACGCAGTCGTGCTTCTACGAACGAGCGGATCTCTCGCAGTTGCTGTGCGTAGCGTGGCAGCACCAGTGCCGATCCTTCGATAGCGATGCAGTCGGTCCACCGTTCAAGCGCGATCCGCTCGTCGGCACTGAGCCCTGCCTCGGTCAATGGCAACGAACCGATGCCAGTGCTGGCCCGCCTCATCAGTTCGGCCAAGAGGCTACGAAGCCGCGGCTGATGCTCAGCCAGTGGAGAGTCTTTAGCCACGGTTGGCCAGATGGCCTGGGCCAGTTCTTCGAACCCGTCGGGGACGATCGCGGGGGTACTGGAGAGTCGGTGGGATGGACCAGAATTCATGAGCAGAGATCAGGTCTGTGGAACAGGGCATCGAGGCGATCCAGATCTTCGCAGTGGGGTCGATCGAGCCACACACCCTGCCCGGGAAAACCGCGGACAAAGAGGTAGGCGACTCCGCCGAGGTGCCGTTCGGGGTCGTAGTCGGCCAGAGTGGATCGCAGGTGGCGGTGCAGGGCTAATAGGTAGAGACGCGCCTGCAGCAAGTAATGTGCGTCGAGCATCACACGGTTCAGGGCCGCGGGGTGGTAGCGTTGGAGTCGGTTGCTCTTGTAGTCGGCGACGTACCAGCGTCCACCTCGTTCAAAGATCAGGTCGATGAAACCCTGCAGGAATCCGGTGAACTCCGTGAACGACCATCCCGCCAGGCTCTCGGCCCATTCAGCCCCTCCGAGAATTGCTTGGATGCCTGGATCTTGGACGAGCACCGCCGACAGAGCCGCCGGCGAGACACGGCCCACGGATAGGTGAAACTGCATCTCCGTGATGCAATCGCCGCGAAGGTCTCCGAGGCGAAAACGCACGCCCGGTGCAAGATCTAGATCGGCTTCGAGGATTCCTGTGAGGGCCTGCTTCCAATTTTCGGGTTGGTCGTAGCCGGCGACGGCCTGATCTAGGGAGCGGCCGTTGCCCAGGTAGTCTTCGAGGGCGCGGTGCAGTTGGTCGCCCAAGAGGCTGCCGGCCGTCCCCAGAGTTGCCAAAACATCGGTGTTCTCTGCGGATTCGGTCGCACCGGCCGGGGTTGCATCTACGGTTGCCAGATCTCGGTCTGCAGCGCTCAGGTCGTGGTCAAGATCGGATCGAGAAAGCGAGGTGAAGCTACGCATAGCGAACGGAGCGAAGAGATAAGGCCTCGGGGCCGGAGGGCTGAGGAGTTCATCAGAAACCGGCGGCGTGCCCGCAGGCGCTCCGGTGGACCACGCCGACTCGCAGGCCACGGCGGCCGTTGTCGTTGGAGAGTCCGCCAAGAAGCCGATTCCGTGCGGATCCAGTGCACTCCAGAGGGTATGCCACTGATCCATCGACGGCGCTGCCAATCCGGGTAAAAGGGCCAACGGCGATTCGAACGCCGAGGTGTTCTTCGGTCCTCGTTTCGAAGCCGCGATGGGGGCCATTCCTAGGTAGAGCCGGTGTCGAGCTCGGGTCAGTGCCACATAGAGGCGACGGTCGTCCTCTTCAGCCTCTTGTACTTGGGCAGCGTCCTGAGTGGACTCGAAGTCTTCGGAGCCGACATCGACCACCCATGAGTCGCTCAACCGTGCCACGGCCGTGTTGGATGCGGCGAGATGGCTCCGTCCTCGGACGATTCCCAGGAAGGGGCAGAATACCACCGGGTACTCTAGCCCTTTGGCCCCATGAATA
>SXXZ01000233.1 GCA_005789375.1 Verrucomicrobiales bacterium
ACACCCTCGGGCTGGTAGGGCTTCACGCTGGCCCCGCCCACCTTGTGAACGAGCAGTCCGCCGGCGGCTAAGGCATAGTCGCGGACCATCTCCGCATCCATGCGGAAGCGCGGACCCCGGCTCATTAACCGGTTGGCCGGATCCTTTTCCAGGGCGTCTTTCGTGGCCGTGGCCGATTGGCGGTAGGCGGCTGACAGAACCATTTGGCGGAAGAAACGCTTCACATCCCAGTCGTGCTCCATGAAGTCCACGGCCAACCAGTCGAGGAGAGCCTGATTGGAAGGCAAGTCACCCATGATGCCCAAGTCTTCGGACGTGCGGACGAGGCCGGCCCCAAAGACTTCGGACCAAAACCGATTGACCGTAACCCGCGCGGGCAGCGGGTTTTCGGGCGACACCAGCCACTGGGCCAGGCCCAAGCGATTGGTCGGCGCACCGGCGGGCAAGGGGTTGAGAGCCTTGAAGACCGCCCCGCCCACCGCATCGCGCTTCTGGTCGTATTGTCCACGATTGAGCACATAGGCCATGGGCATGGCGTCGGCCTTTTCGCGCTGAATGTGGGTCACCGGATATCGTCCGCGAATTTCAGAGCGCTCCTTCTCGAGGGTCGCGATCGCAGACTGGGCCTGCTTCAAGGGCAGGAACTCCGCCTGAAAACCCGTCAGGAGGCCGGCGCGCTCTTCCTTAGGCCAGTCCGCTATGGGCTTAGCCAAGAGAGTGCGAAACGCTTCAGGGGCCGCCCAGGTTCGGGCCTCGGGCGCACTGAGGGCGCGAGAGTAACTGCGCAAATCCTGCACGGAGGTACCGGCGAGCACGTCGGACTCATGGCGCTGACCCAATTTCAACGGCACACCCGTGCGGATCGTGCCCGTGACAGTGGATGGGCCCGGCTCAAGGTCGGCCGCCACGCCATCGACATACAAACGCACGCCGTCAGCGCGGCCAGACCCGTCGCTGGTGAGCAAGAGGTGCTGCCACTGCCCCTTCTTGGCCAACGCCTTGCGAGTGCGCACCTTGAGGGCGTTCTCGGGCCAGCGATTCACCAAGTGGGAGCCGAACGATCCGTTCTCGTACCACAAATCCCAGCCGCGGTGAGCCTGGGTGTTGTCCATTCGGGCCAGCAGCGATCCGGTGGCCGGGGGCTTCTCGGGCACGAAGAACCATCCGCCCAGAGAGAACGGCTTGCCCAACTCGAAGTCGCCCGCGTCAGCAAAGGCCATGGTCTTGCCGGAGTCGGTGACCAGGGAGGCTCCGAGGGGACCGCCGGGTTTCCACGCCGGCTCGCCGGTGGCCTGGAGGGTCTTCTTACCGGAAGGAGCGGTCACGGACACCGCGGTACCCGAGCCTTCATTCAGCGGGGCCTTGAACGCCAAGTCTCGTCCCAGCGCCGCCTCGAGTTCCGAGAATTTCAACCCACTGGCCCATCGATCAAAGGCCCCCTCCGCGTCCTTCTTGCGGGTCTCAACAGTCTTCTTGGCGGACTCGATGACCCCGGCCAGGGCATCCCACCGGGCACGGTCTTTAGTGTCGGTCACCACCACGATGCTGGGGTTGGAATCCTTGACGTTGCCATCGAACCCACCTTGCTGGGTGTTTCGGAAGAAGGCCGCCATGGAGTAGAAGTCCTTCTGGCTGACCGGGTCGAACTTGTGGTCATGGCAGGCCGCGCAGTTGGCGGTGAGCCCGAGCCAGACCCACGAGGTGGTGGTGACCCGGTCGTTGGCGTAATTCGCGAGGTTCTCCTCCTCGATGGTGCCACCCTCGTTGGTGGTCATGTTGCACCGGTGAAACCCGGTGGCGATTTGCTGCTCTTCGGTCGCACCGGGCAGGAGGTCGCCGGCGATTTGCTCTACGGTGAACCGGTCGAAGGGCAGGTTGCGATTGAAGGCCCCGATGACCCAGTCGCGGTAGGGCCACATCTCGCGGTAGTTGTCGAAGTGCAGCCCGTGCGTGTCGGCGTAGCGGGCCGCATCGAGCCAGTAGCGGGCGCGGTGCTCACCCCACTGCGGCGTGTCCATGAGGCGATCGACCCATCGCTCGTAGGCGTCGGAGCGCGTGTCGCGGACGAACTCCTCCACCCATTCGGGCCGGGGCGGCAAGCCGGTGAGATCGAGGGCAGAGCGGCGGGCCAGGCTTCGGCGGTCGGCCTCGGGATTGGGTTGAAGCCCCTTGGCCTCGAGCCCGGCCAAAATAAACGCATCCAACCCACCACGCGCCCAGCCAGTGTCTTTCACCGGAGGCAGCAGGGCCTTTTCGGGCTTCAGGAACGACCAGTGAGGCTGCCACTGGGCTCCCTCGAGAATCCACCGCTTCACGACCTCCTTCTGAGTGGCGGTGAGGTCTTTGTGGGCCTCGGGCGGAGGCATGACCTCGTCGATATCGGTAGAGACAAGGCGCTGCCAGAGCGGACTCTTGCCGAGGTCACCGGACACGACGGCCGGTCCGCGCTTGGCAGTGGCGGCGAAGAATCCCTCCCGGGTGTCGAGGCGCAGGCCGGCCTTGCGGGTGCCGGGATCCGGGCCGTGGCAGTGGAAGCACGCATCCGACAAGATCGGCCGGATGTCGCGGTTGAAGCCCACCGTCTCGGCGGCTCGGGCGGCGGAGTCGAGAGTGCCCCCGGACAGGAGCGCGGCCAGAATCCAGGCCGGGGCCGAGACCGACCCGAAGACGACACGCACGGCGGAGTGGGATGGCTTCATGAGAACTTGCGAACAGGTTAGGCAAACCGACGATCCCGCGCTAGACGCCATTCAACCGCCAATTAACCAAGAACGAGTCCTCCATGGCCACCTCGAGCGCAAGATCAGGGGAGTGGGGAGGATCGGCCCTGTCCTCGGTTCCCCCGCCGCCGTCTCGATCACCATGGTCCTGCGCATTGAACTCCGTGCGCGGCAGGGATAGTTTCGGTTCATGCCGTCTCTTTTCCGCCGGCTGGGTATGACAAGCCATTGCTCGCCCCTCCGACGACGCCTCAAGGCATCGGGGCTCGAGGACGCCGAGTCGCTCATGCGATTGGCGGTCCAACGAGGCTGCCGCTATTACCGCGACACCGTGACGGGAACCGTAGTGGACCCAGGAACGGACAGGGTGCCCAACGAGGAACTCGCGATTGGATTGCTCCATGGCAGCTGGGAATGGTCACCGGCAGCACTGCGGATGGGAGCCGCCATGCTCGGCGCCCGA
>SXXZ01000234.1 GCA_005789375.1 Verrucomicrobiales bacterium
CCCCTAAGCAGAGCCCGCCCGCCAAGAAATCCCAGCCCCCCCAGACTGCTCCGAAGCAGGACTGAGACGCTAAAGTTTTATCCGCCCCTACCCCAAAACACTGGGGAGGATTCACTGCTGTCTACCGATTGAGCGGGTGTCTTAATAGTGTTGAGTGTCCCCTTTTGTGTAAATAGGTGGGACCGACCCCAGCCGGGTTCCGGGGGAGGTTCAAGGGCGACTATGGGAACGGGAACGCCGAATTGGCGCTTCCCTCTCGACAGGGGCCGATCCGAGACCACACTCCCTCCCCTACTTTATGAAGAGCAGTCCCCATGTGGCCGTGGTCGGTGCCACCGGTGCCGTCGGCATCGAGATGATCCGGACCCTGGAGCGCCGCAATTTTCCTGTCGGCAAATTGACCCTGCTGGCCTCGGCCCGCTCGGTCGGCAAAAAGCTCACCTTCCGGGGCACTGAAATCACCGTAGAGGAGCTGACCCATGATGCGTTTGCCGGGATCGACATCGCTCTCTTCAGCGCCGGCGGCTCCATTTCGCGGGACTACGCCCCGTCCGCGGTGAAGGCCGGCTGCGTGGTGGTCGACAACTCCAGTTACTTCCGCCAAGACCCGACTGTCCCGCTGGTGGTTCCCGAGATCAACGCGGCCGACGTGGCCTCGCATCAGGGCATCATCGCCAACCCGAACTGCACCACTGCCATCACCCTGATGGCTTTGTACCCGCTGCATCAGGCCTTCGGCGTGAAGCGCATCTTCGCCTCGAGCTACCAGGCCGTCTCCGGCACCGGCGCGAAGGCCATCGAAGAGCTGGAAAAGCAAGTCGGCCAAATCGTGCGCAGCGAACCGGTGACCCGCGAAGTCTACCCGCACCAAATCGCCTTCAACGTCCTGCCGCAGGTCGATTCATTCCTGGACTCCGGCTACACCAAAGAAGAGATGAAGCTCGAGAACGAGGGACGCAAAATCATGCATCACCCGGGCTTCAAGGCCTCGGTCACCTGCGTGCGCGTTCCTGTGTACCGCTCTCACTCCGTGGCCGTCAGTGCTGAATTCGACCGGCCCATCACCGTTGAAGCTGCCCGTGCAGTCCTGCTCGAGGCCCCGGGCCTCGATGTGGTGGACAACCCGTCGGCCTCCCAATACCCGATGCCCCTGCACACTTCCGAGAAGGACAACTGTGCCGTCGGCCGAATCCGCATGGACTGTGCCCTAGAGAACGGCCTGTCCCTCTGGATTTGCGGCGACCAACTGCTCAAGGGGGCTGCTCTCAATGCGGTGCAAATCGCCGAAGAGCTCCTGAAACTGAAGTGACCCCGTCGGGACAGAGATTTACGAGGTTGTCACATCCTTCGGCTTGAACTCTGAACCCAGCAGTCAACGCTGGTGCCTGTGATGGCTCGCCGGATTTTGATCCTAACGGTGGCCGGTTTCCTCATTGGGGAACCGGTGACATGGCCCGTCTTCGGTGCCGAAGCTCCGGGGCCCGGTCCGGCAAACTCTCAGGCGACAACCCAGCCTCCCAAGCCCGGCTCAAAACGGGCCCGCCAGCAGGCCGATGACGCCGCCGCCGAGGCTCTCTTCAGCGGCCCCATCCAACGGTTTGTCATCACCTTCGCACCGGCCGAGATCCAGAAGCTGCGCGATAATCCCCGCAGCCCCGTCCAGTCGACTGTCACCGTGGGCACCAACCGCTTTGAAAAGGTGCTCGTCCACGTCAAAGGCTCGGCCGGCAGCACCCGAAGCGTAGACGACAACCCCGCCCTGACGCTCAACTTCGACAAACTCGTCCCCGGACAGCGTTTCAGCGGGATGGACAAAATTCATCTCAACAACTCCGTCCAAGACCCCTCATTGCTGAGCGAGCAACTCGGCCGCCGCCTCTATGAAAAGGTGGGCATCCCCACCGCCCGGGCCACCCAGGCACTGGTTAGTTTCGATGGCCGCGAACTCGGCCCCTACGTGCTGAAAGAAGGCTACAACCGCAGCTTCTTGCGCCGCAATTATCCCGACCCTTCCGGCAATTTCTACGACGGTGGGTTCGTCCGCGACATCGACCAGGACCTTGACCGCGACTCGGGCGACGGCCCGCTCGATTACAAGGACCTTCAAAAACTCCGCGATGCCGCCGACCTCGGTGACCTCCGACGCCGCGAGACAGCTCTCGAATCCATCCTCGATGTCGACCGTTTCATCACCGAATCGGCCATGCAGGCCTTGCTCGTGGATTGGGATGGATACGGCAACAACCGAAACAACTACCGCATCTACTTCGAACCGCGCACCGGCAAGGCCATCTTCCAACCGCACGGCATGGACCAATTGCTCGGCAATATCGGGAAGGACCTGGAGATCCCCGGCGGCGGCCTGTTGTCCCGGCAATTGTTCGATGTGCCGACCTACCGCGACCGCTTCTACTCGGAGATCGATCGCCTGCTCCGAGACGTGTTCACAACAGAGACCCTCGACGCCCATTTCAAAAGCGTGGGCGCTCGCCTCATGCCCATGATCCAGTCGCTGCCGCAGGATCAGCGAGAATGGCGCAGCGAAGCCATCCACTCCTTTCAAGACCGCGCCTTCCGCCGTATCGAAATTGCCAAGTCGCGCCTCGAATCACAGCCCAAGCCCATCCGTTTTGAAGTCGGTGGCGTCACGGCCCTCGCGCGATGGCAACCCCGGTATCAGCGCGGCCAAGTTAAGATGGAGCCCACCAAACTTGGAGACCTCGACACCCTCTACATCCAGGCTCAAGCACCCGACTCCGTCGCCTCGTTCCGAGCCATGATCCGGCTACCCATCGGCAAGTACGAGGTGCGCGGCCGCATTCGCACCCGAGGCGTTCAGGCAGCCCCAGATCAACGTTACCCGGGCGGTGCATCCTTTCGACTCAGTGGCGGCGAGCACGCCCGACTTTTCACCGGCGACAGCGAGTGGACCGAATTCGTTCATCCCTTTCAGATCCACGACCCGCGCGATATCGAATTGGTGGCCGAGATTCGCGCCCATGCCGGAGAAGTCTGGTTCGACCTGAAGTCGATGCACCTCAAGATGGTGCCCTAAAACAGATGGACCGAGCTGTGGGCCCATAGCCCGTCACTCGATTCTCCGTTCGCTATTCTCCATTCTACGTTCCCCAACTTGCCCAGAAGCCCCCGTGCGGACCACCCTCGCGGTCAATGCCGCTCCGCGTCCTTATCGTTCCCGACAAGTTTAAAGGCACCCTCACCGCCGCAGCCGCAGCCCAGGCTATCGCCGAGGGATGGAGACGCCTTCGACCCGACGACACGCTCACCCTGCTGCCCATCAGCGACGGCGGTGACGGATTCGGATCGGTCTTGGCCGAGCGCCTGGGTGCTGAGCGCAAAACCGTGGAAACCGTCGATGCGGCCCATCGCCCCATCCAAGCGCATTGGTGGTACGATCCGCATTCCGGTCGCGCCCTGATCGAGTCGGCGGCCATCGTCGGCCTTGCTCAACTCCCGCCGGGCCGCTTTCACCCCTTTGAACTCGACACCACCGGCCTCGGTGCCGTGCTGAAGTCTGCCCAGCACGCCGGGGCCCGCGAGGTGCTCATGGGTATCGGCGGCAGCGCCACCAACGACGCCGGCTTCGGCATGGCTCGGGCCCTCGGATGGGAATTCTTCGACGAGGCTGGCCAACCCATCGAGCGCTGGACTCACCTCGATCAACTGCATCGCTGGGCACCGCCCCAATCGCCCTACCCGCTGCCCATCACCGTGGCTGTCGATGTCGACAACCCGTTGTTGGGTGTCCGGGGTTGCAGCCGTGTTTATGGGCCCCAAAAGGGTCTTCGCCCCCAAGACCTCCCGATCGCCGACGCCGCTCTGGGTCGACTGGCCGAGTTCTCGACCAACACCCACGGGACCCGCTTCGACCAATTACCCGGGGCCGGTGCGGCTGGCGGGTTGGGCTTCGGACTGCGCCTATTTCTCGGAGCCACCCTAGAATCGGGATTCGAAATCGTGGCCCGGCACACGGACCTCATCGCCGAGATCGACACGGCTGACCTCATCGTGACCGGCGAAGGATGCATCGATTCCCAGACCTTCATGGGCAAAGGCACCGGCCAAATTGCCCTGCTCTGCCGCCAACGATCAAAGCCCTGCTGGGGCCTAGCGGGTGTCTTAGAAGCACCGAGCGCCGCGGAGCAATCGGCCACGCTCTTCCAACGGCTTGGAGCCATCGTCCCCACGCTGGCACCCGCCACCGAAGCCAAGGCAGAGGCCGACCATTGGCTCAAAATTCTGGCAGAGAAAATCGCAGCGGAGCCCCTCTGAAGCCCAACGATGGGTTCCGATACCCCTCCCCTAAGGCCCACCACCCTGAGGCTGAACGAATCGCCCGTTATCTGGACTAATCAGGCCCCAGTATTTTGCGGTTTAAAAAACCAACTGAACCGCGGGAACCGCTGAGATCCACAACCTCGGCCTCTACCGCGAAATAATTTTTTGGATCCGCGACCCACGTGGGGCTTGAAATGCTCCGTGGAATCAGGAATGTTTCTACCACTGGAACGCGGGCGTAGCTCAGCGGTAGAGTCCTAGTTTTCCAAACTAGTTGTCACGGGTTCGAATCCCGTCGCCCGCTCCA